>JAFGNQ010000379.1 GCA_016926925.1 Candidatus Aminicenantota bacterium | reverse complement strand
GGCTTTCTTCTTTTTTCTCACTGTCATTACTCCTGGAAAAAAAGGTATGACACTCTCGACAAAAGCTGTGGCCGGCCTGAGAATTATTCTGCTTGGGCTTTTTCCGGTCTATTTTCATTTTTTTGTCCTCGAAAAATTCTTCTTCAGAAAAAAATATGTGATTTATACTGGTCTGTTCATCCCCGCAGTGATTCTTTATATCTATCTGTTTACGTTATTTTCCCCGTTCGTGTTTACCGATAAATTCGACTATCCTAGCAGCGCCGCTTTTGTTATTTTTATTGTTCTGACTGCCACTTCTCTCAAAGCCATTAAACGCAGCCTCAGCGAGCGGTTTCTTCTGCAGGAGATAAAAGCCAAACAAGTTCAAACAGAACTGGAACTGCTGAAAACCCAGATCAATCCGCATTTTCTGTTCAACACTCTGAATAACCTCTACGGAATGGCCCGAAAACAGGAAGAAGCCACGGCAGACGGAATCGCCAGATTATCCCACCTCATGCGCTACATGATCCATGACAGCCAGGTGGACAGAATCAGTCTGGATAAGGAGATCGAGCAGATAGAAAGGCTCATCGAGCTCCAGAAGCTCCGTTTTACCAAAGAAGATAACATCGACATCGATTTTAAGATAGAGGGCCGGACAAAGAGTGCCCTGATCCCTCCCATGCTCATGATCCCTTTTGTGGAAAATGCATTTAAGCACGGCATCAGCCTCAAGGCCCCTTCCTTCATTCATATTCATTTAAAAACGGAGCCTGCGACCCTCCATCTCTCCATTAGAAACAGCTGCCACGATATTCCCGGCAGAAAAAACGAATTCGGCTCAGGAATAGGATTGCAGAATGTCAAGCGCAGGCTGGAACTCCTGTATCCGGATTCCCATGAACTGATGATACGCAGAGAAGGAGATGTTTACGAAGTCAGGCTGATTCTTACGAATAAGAAACAGGAGTCTGTATGAAGTGCCTGGTCATAGACGATGAACCAAAGGCTGTAGAGATACTCAGTGATTACATCGAGAAAGTCCCGAACCTGGAGTGTGCGGCTGCATTCCGGGATCCTTTGAAAGCCGTGAATTATATCCAGAACAATCCAGTTGATCTGCTCTTCCTGGACATCAACATGCCTGATCTCAGCGGGATTCAATTCCTGAATGCTCTTGAGCATCACCCGCTTGTCATATTTACCACGGCTTACTCTGAATATGCCCTGGACAGTTACGATTATGACGCAGTGGACTATCTGCTGAAGCCCATCGAATTTGACAGGTTCCTTCACGCCGTTAACAAGGCCTTCAGACGTTATAAGGAAAGAAAAAAGGGAAGAGCGTCTCTGAGAGGTGACAGAGGATATATATTCATAAAGAGCGGCAAGGATTACCATAAGCTCGATACCCGTAGTATTCTCTATATAAAAGGAACTGGAAATTATCTAACATTTATTACGCCCCATAAGGAGATAATGACGCTGCTCACCATGAAAGAAGCACTGGAAATCCTGCCTCATCATTTTCACCGAATTCACAAATCTTATATCATCAATTTAGACCAGGTGGAGCTGATCGACCCAGAAGAAGTAAAGATCAAAGAAGAGCGAATTCCCATCGGGGATCTTTACCGGGAAAAACTCTTTTGTGTCATTAAACGCAAAATGGTGAAAGATTGAACTAGGCCTTGAATTAGGATAAACGACACGTCTGGCAAAAATAAGTAATCTGGATTCGAATTCTTTATTTGTGTTCCTTAAGCTGTGGCTTTGGCCCGTTCCTCCTGGGACATCTTGGATAAGCGTTCGACCTCTTTAACATCCAGTCCCAATCCTTTAGCCACACGGCTTCCGTATTCAGGATCAGCCTTGTAGAAGATGGCTGACTGGCGCAGCTGGATGCGTTTCTGGGCGCCGCCCAGATGATCAACGATATTGCCGATCAGATGCTCTCTATCCATATCGGTCATCACTTTACGGAAGAGAACTCCGGCCTGCTGGAAATCATCATTGGGATGAGGATAGGGAGTGCGGGCTGCATGATCAGAGACTTTAAACGGAGGCTCTCCTGTCTTTGGATCCGGCTCCGGACCGCCGAAACTGTTCGGCCAGTAATTTGGCCCGCCGCCACCATTTTCATCGAGCCGCATGAAGCCATCTCTCTGGTAGCTGGTTTCTGGCGCATTTTTCGGCATGTTCACTGGGAGCAGGTGATAGTTCGGCCCTAACCGGTGAATATGGGTGTCATGATAGGAGAAAAGCCGGGCTTGAAGCATTTTGTCCTGGGAGGTGGCAATACCAGGAATCAGGTTCCCAGGACCGAAAGCCGCCTGTTCCACTTCAGCAAAATAATTGATGGGATTCCGGTTAAGCACCAGTTTGCCGATTTTAATGGGCGGGACCTCGGCATGGGGCCAGACCTTGGTGATGTCGAAGATATCCCAATGGTAATTTAATCCCTGTTCTTCGGTCATGATCTGCATCTCGAGCGTCCAGGAAGGGAATTCGCCGCGGGCGATAGCATTAAAAAGGTCTTCTGTGGCATGGTCAGGATTTTCTCCTGAGATGCGGGTAGCCTCCTCCCGGGTAAGGTTTTTAATACCCTGGTCGGTTTTGAAGTGATACTGTACCCAGAAAGCTTCTCTCTTTTCATTGTACCACTTATAGGTATGGCTGCTGTAACCGTTCATATGGCGGTAGCTGGCAGGAGTACCGCGGTCTGAAAAGAGGACAGTAACTTGATGAACAGATTCAGGTGTTAAAGATAGAAAATCCCAGAACATATCCGGGTCTTTAAGATTAGTTGCTGGATGCCTTTTTTGGGTGTGAATGAAATCTGGGAACTTGAGCGGATCGCGGATGAAGAAAACCGGAGTGTTGTTGCCAACAAAATCGTAGTTTCCTTCTTCAGTATAAAATTTAACGGCAAATCCCCGGGGATCGCGGGCTGCATCCGAAGAGCCTTTCTCGCCGCCCACTGTGGAGAACCGGGCAAAGACCTCGGTTTTTTTACCGACCTGAGAGAGAAACTTAGCCTTGGTGTATTTGGTCACATCTGC
>JAFGNQ010000378.1 GCA_016926925.1 Candidatus Aminicenantota bacterium | reverse complement strand
TTTTACATCAACGACAAGCCGACAGGAGCCGTTGTCGGCCAGCAGCCTTTCGGGGGCGCACGAGGTTCGGGCACGAATGATAAAGCGGGCTCATACCAGAACCTGCTCCGCTGGACGAGCACCCGAACTGTCAAAGAGAATCTGAATCCCCCGAAAGACTACCGGTATCCATTCCTGGGTTAAGAACACAGATGAAGAAGATCCAATCTTGGATAGGGATAATTTTGTTGTTTTGATCGCTTCAAGGCCCTTGGTTGGGATTGTACAATAGCAGGCAGAGCATGACACTCTGAAATGCCGAAACCGGACTGAGGCGAATCTGAGGAAAGATAGGAAATGTTGCGGAGGCAAAATGAGAATTAAGGTAAATCGAGACAAATGTACCGGCTGCAGGCTTTGCCTGCAGGTCTGTGCTATCGAGCACTTCATGGAGATAAATCCGAAGAAAGCGGCGCTCCGGATCGAAGCGAAATTTCCTGAACCGGGAAAATTCCGGCCGTTTGTCTGCACGCAATGCGGCAAATGTGCCGAAGTGTGCCCTGAGGATGCCGTTTACCGGAATGAGGCCGGAGGGTATGTCGTCGATAAGGAAAAGTGTACGAATTGCGGAGATTGTGTCGCAGCCTGTCCGGTGAAAGTAATCTGCCAACATCCGGACCTAGGCTATGTGATCAAATGTGACTTTTGTATGGAATGCACCCGGGTGTGCAACACAAGCGCTCTTGTTGAATGGGAGAGGAAGCCGGTTGCCAAGGAAAAGGAGGCATGAAATGGACAATGGATTTGCCGGAACGACTTTGAGAATCAACCTTACGACTGGTGAAATACAACGGCTCCCTACCGATGAAAAACTTTTTCGTCGCTGGCAGGGCGGCCGGGGAGTGATCGCCAAGATTTTGTATGATGAAGTGCCCCGTAACGCCGACCCCCTCGGTCCTGAAAACGTTTTTATCGTGAACGTCGGGGCAATGACCGGTTGTTACATCCCTGCTGGTTCCAAAACCGAATTCGGGTCGATATCGCCGCTTACGAACGGGTACGGTGATTCCAATATGGGCGGTCATTTTGGTGCGATGCTTAAATTCGCAGGCTACGATATGATCGTATTCACCGGTATTTCGCCAAAACCCGTATTTCTCTATATGGACAATGATACCGTTGAACTGCGGGATGCATCTCAATATTGGGGAATAGGATCGCTCGATTGCGAAGCGCAAATGAAAAAAGACCTCGGTGAAGATTTTGAAATCGCTACGATAGGTCCTGCCGGAGAGAACGGAGTCTTGTTTTCGTGCATCACTCATGATTTCGGCCGTCAGGCGGGAAGGACCGGACAGGGAGCTGTGATGGGCTCGAAAAGACTGAAGGCCATAGCTGTCCGGGGGAATCGCTCTATTCGTGTCCATGACCTCGGGGCGCTCAAAAAACAGGTCACGGATATTATTGAGCGGACTAAGAAACATCCGAACATGGAACCCTGGCAGAAGTACGGCACTTCGTTTTTCATTCAATGGGCGAATGACAATGCCGTTATTCCGGCTTACAATTTTCAAACCACCTTTTACGAAGATATCGACAAGATCGACGGGGACCAGCTTATCGAGAAATGTCTTGTTTCTCATAAAGCGTGTTTCGGCTGTTGGATGAATTGCGGAAAGTACACAAAGGCGGTTGTCGAAGGAAAACCCGTAGTCTATCTTGAAGGCCCGGAATACGAAACGGGTTCGACTTGCGGTTCCAACCTGGGGATGAAAGATATTCACCATGTGGCATACATCAACTGGTTGCTGGATAACCTTGGGATGGATTCGATGTCCGGAGGGGGAGTCACCGCCTTTGCCATGGAGTGTTTTGAACGTGGATATATCACTCAAGATGACCTTGAAGGGCACACATTGAATTGGGGGTCTTTGGATGATGTCGAGCATTTCCTTGATATGGTCGCTCACAAGCGCAATAAGGGAGCCTGGTTTGCCGGAGGAAGCAAAAGGGCGGCCGCAAAGATAGGGCATAACAGCATAAAGTTCGCCATGCAGGTCAAGGGGCAGGAGATGTCCGGCTACGACGGCCGCTGGGCACCGGGCATGCTGCTTTCGTACATGACCGCCGACATCGGCGCCCATCACAACCGTTCCTGGACGATTACCGTCGATACGGCGGAGGGAAGGGATAGTGTCGAGGGCAGAGCAAAAATAGTGGTTTACCTTCAACATATCCGCCCACTTTTCGATGTCTGGGTTATTTGCCGGCTGTTCTGGGGGGAGCTGGACATCTCGCCGGAGGAGACCGTCGAATCGCTCAATCACGTAACCGGGTGGGGTGTGACCGTGGAAGAATGCCTGCGTACATCTGAAATGATCTGGAACTTGAACCGCTGTCATTACTTAGAGAGGCATGGGGACAACGGCCGTGTATTCGACTATCCCCCGGCCCGTTCCTGGGAGGATAAAATACCCAGCGGCCCCGGAAAAGGAAAAGGTGTGACCAAAGATCAAGTGGAAAAGCTATTGGACGAATACTACGAAGCACGCGGATGGGACGATAACGGCAACCCGACACGCGAAATATTAGAGGATTTAGGGCTGGGCTTCGCCGCCGACAACTTGGAGCGAATAGGATTTCTAGGGAAACCTATACCGGGCGGAATACCTCCCGTGCGGGGCGAAAAATACAAACCTAAGGCTTTCTGACCGTTTCGAATCCGGATTGTTCATCATGCAAGAGGGATTTGGAATATGGTGATATACCTGAAGGCCGGCGGTAATCTGCGGCTCAGTCTGAAACCGGACATCGACTACTACACTCGCCGTGTGGTAACGGAAAAAGGGAAAACCGTGAAGGAGATCTTGGCGGATATCGGTATAAATCCCGCCTGTGTAGCTTTCGTATATACAGAGGGTAAAGGAAAAGGCTTGCACTATATTCCTTCAGACGGTCAAACCATAACCCTCCAGCCGCCTGTGTCCGGGGGGTAGCTCAGACACGGAAGGAAGTTTGATCTCGAAGCCGGATTTACCATTCTGGAGATGATGGATTGATTCAGGAACAGAAGATTTCCCTGGAGATTCAGGTCGAAGACCTTGCCCTACAATATCCGGAATCCGTCGGCTTTTTAATAAAACAAGGAGTTCGCTGCATCCGATGCGGTGAGCCTGTTTGGGGAACCCTGGGCGACCTGCTTGAGGATACAGGAATTGAGAATCCGCAGGACGTAGTCGATCGACTGAACTCATATATCGAACAGCGACGCAAGAATTGAGCGTGAAACGGTCTTGAGGCTGGCTGTGTGGGTATGTGTGTATCTGCTTGAATCTTTTTTCCCTGTCGAGAATCACCTTTTTTCAATTTTTGAGGGTCATACCCCTTGTTTGGGCTTCCTTCAAAAAGAGATGCAACTTATCAGCAGGAAACTTATGGAGAGAATTTCCGTATTATTGCTTCTTTGTGCCTTATAAACAGGATTCACTGCTTCTTCCTATTAGGGGAAACGGATTGACTTCAGATGGATTATTCGCTATTGTTAAGTGACCGTTTTTGCTCCGAATCAAAATAGAGATATGGCCGGAATTAAGGAAATTCCTTTCAGACACATTGCCGTTGACGGTCTGTTGCGTTCCGGAAAGACTCAATTGGCGAATGTTCTGGCCAAGCGTATCGGAGGGCGGATCATACTGGACAGGACGGATAATCCTTATTTGAAGGATTTCTATGAAGAAAAAGAAGGTGCCGCCTTTCTGTCACAACTCGTTTTTCTCGTAAACAGATATCACCAACAATCGAGCCTCATGCAGAGAAGCCTGTTTGATGAGCGAATCATTTGTGACTACATCTTCGAGAAAGACAAAGTCTATGCCTATCAGACTCTTACGGATGAGGAGCTCGTTGTCTATGAGAAAATTTACACTATTTTCGCCGAGAGGATTGTCCGACCCGACTTGGCGATTTACCTGCAGGTTTCCATGCCGACACTCTTGAAGAGAATCGCCAAAGAGGGCACGGATCTCGAAAAAAACATTTCAGAGAAATATATCGAGGATATCCTTGAGGCATACGACTATTTTTTCTTCAATTACCAGTCGACACCGCTCCTTGTCGTCAAAGCCGATCACCTGGATTTCAGCCGGGATGAAGATGTCGAAGACCTGGTCGAGAAAATGATTCAAATGAAGAAAGATACGCTCTACTATGTGCCTCTCGGCAAAAAGCAAAAAGATGCCGACAGATAAAAATAGCCAATATCTTGAATCCGTCGCGCATCCGAAAATGACTCAGACTTTACCTCAATCCCGATAGGACAGACGGGATGGGGAGAAAGGATTGACAATGCCGGAGAAAAAATCCCAGAAAATCACGGTTCCCATTCTCTTGGAAAAAAAGAGGAAAAGGAAAAGAATCACGGCTCTCACAGCCTATGATTACCCCACCGCCAAAATTGTCGACGAAGCAGGAATTGATGTTATCCTGGTCGGAGATTCTTTGGGGATGGTGGTTTTAGGCTATGAGAACACCATCCCTGTGACCATGGAGGAAATGATCCATCATACCAAGGCGGTGGCCAGAGGAGCCGGAAGAGCCCTCATCGTAGGGGACATGCCCTATTTTTCGTACCATGTCTCGGTGGAGGAAGCCGTCAATAATGCTTCGCGATTTCTTAAGGAAGCAGGAGCCCATGCCGTAAAAATTGAAGGTGCGACGCAGCACCGGTTGAGACTCATCAAAACATTGGTCGAAGCAGAGATCCCGGTTATGGGCCATGTCGGATTGACCCCTCAGTCCATTCTTCATCTGGGCAGGTTCAAAGTCCGGGGGCAGGATGTCGCCGAAGCCAAACGGATTCTCAGGGAAGCCCAGAACTTGGAGAGGGCAGGGGTGTTTTCGGTGATACTGGAATGCGTCCCCATGGAGCTGGCCCGTATAATCACGGATAAGCTGCATGTCCCGACGATTGGGATAGGAGCTGGTCCCGGCTGTGACGGGCAAATTTTGGTGTTTCATGATCTCGTCGGTTACATGGATACCTATATGCCAAAATTCGTAAAAAAATACGCCAGACTCTACGAGCTTCTTTTAACAGCTGTTCGTGCCTATGCGGATGATGTCAATGGCGGGGATTTTCCCGACGACAACCATTCCTACCACTTCAAATCCGATAAGAGTCTGGAGGAAGCCATGGGATTGAAAGGGCGGAAGGAATAGAATGCGGAACCGGAGAGATCGGCACTTTACCGGTCGTTTTCCGGTCTCGTTCATTGAAAGAAATACCGTTGTAGGTTGAGGAACCATGGAGACGATTCAGAAAATCGGCAAAATGAGGGCCGCTGTCCGTGAGGTGAAATCCCAAGGAAAATCCATAGGCTTTGTTCCCACTATGGGATACCTGCATGAAGGCCATCTGAGCCTGGTGAGGGAGTCGCTTAACAGGACAGACGTCACGGTTGTCAGTATCTTTGTCAATCCAACGCAGTTCGGTCCGAAAGAAGATTTTCGAGATTATCCTAGGGATAGGATACGCGATTCGGAAATACTCGAGAGGCTGGGGGTCGATTACGTTTTCTGCCCGAATCAGGAGGAGATGTATCCCCCGGGATACAAGACTTACGTCGAGGTTCATGATCTTCAGGACAAACTCTGTGGGAGGTCACGAGAAGGCCATTTTAGAGGGGTGAGTACCGTGGTCCTGAAACTTTTTGCCATCGTACAACCTGACAATGCTTATTTTGGACAAAAAGATGCCCAGCAGGCGATTATCCTGAAGAGGATGGTTGAAGACCTCGACTCGGAAGTTCGGATCGAGGTTCTTCCCATCGTTAGGGAGCCGGACGGCCTGGCAATGAGTTCCCGGAATGTCTATCTGGATAGCGGACAGCGCCGTGCCGCTCTCTGTCTTTTCAGGAGCCTCCAAGAAGCCGAAAAGATGACCGCCCGAGGAGAGTGCAGGGCCTCAAAAATCATCGGCCGGATCAAAGATATCATCCAAGCTGAACCTCTTGCCAAGATCGATTATGTCGCGGTCGTCGATTCGGCGACATTGGTTTCGCTTGAAGATATTCATGATCAGGCCCTAGTGGCTCTTGCCGTTTACATTGGGAAGGTACGATTGATTGACAACACTTTGATCACTCTCGAAAGATGAATTTTTGGAGTGTATGCTTGCTCAGACAGAAGTAAAATCCGCAGCATAAACACTGCTGTTTCATCTCCTCCCGCGGAGGGAAGACCGATTCAATTCATCATTCAATCTTGTTCGATTCCTGGTCGACGAGTATCAGGCTGGGATTTTCGAGGTAGTGGATGAGATCGTTCATGAAACGTCCCACTTCGGCGCCATCCACGACCCTGTGGTCAAAAGAAAGGCACAGCGGCAATATCTTCTTTATCTTGATCTCTCTCTCTGCAACTCGAGGCCGGTCGGCAATCTTCAACGTAGCCAGAATGGCGACTTCCGGATAATTGACGATCGGTGTGGCGTATTCGCCGCCGATCATCCCGACATTGGTGATCGAAAAGGTACCGCCCTTGAGATCGGCCATATCGAGACTTCGGTCCTTGGCTTGTCCGGCCAGGCTCTGAATTTCCGCGGCCAGCTGGAAGAGCGATTTGTGTTCAGCCAGTTTGATCACGGGCACGATAAGGCCGTCGGGAACATCCACGGCAATTCCGATGTTGTAGTATTTCTTGACTATGATTTCTTCTTCTTCCTCATCCAACGTCGAGTTGAGAATGGGGTGTGCTTTCAGTGCGGATATCACGGCTTTCACGATAAAGGGGAGGAAAGTGAGCTTAACCTCTTTTTCTTCGGCTCGCACCTTCAATTCTTCACGAATCTTGGCCAACTCAGTGACGTCGGCTTCGTCAAAATGTGTTACAAGGGCTGCTTTGGAGACCGATTGCGCCATACGTTTGGCTGTGGCCCGCCGCACACCTCTCAGCGGGATTCTGTCTAAAAATCCGTAGAAATCAAACTTGGCTTTCATCTTGGCACCCGGCTTTTTAGCTCCATCCTCCTGCTTTTTCCCGGATGCCTGATGCACATCTTCTTCGGTGATACGCCCCTGGGGTCCGGTTCCTTTTACGGCCTTGAGGTTGATGCCGAGTTCAAGGGCCAGCTTTCGAATTTTCGGCGTTGCTTTGATTTCTTTGATTTCTTCCTTGCTTTCCGTAATCTCGCCTACGATCCCCGCAGCCGGCTCTGCAGGCTTTGTTTCCATCTCCACAGATGAGGCCTCCGGCTCTTTGTCCGGACTCTCTCCCTTGTCGCCTATAACAGCCAAAATTTTTCCTACCTTGACGATATCCTTCTCATTGAATTTGAGCTTCAGAACAGTACCCGAGTAAGGAGATGGGACCTCTACGATGGCTTTGTCCGTCTCGATCTCGGCGATGGTCTGATCCTCTTTGATGGTATCACCGACCTTGACATGCCATTTGACGATTTCTCCTTCCGTGATCCCTTCTCCGACATCTGGAAATCTGAATTCCTTGGCCATATCAAAACTCCATTGTTTTTTGTATCCCGTGTGCGATGCGGTCCGCCGTGGGATAGTAAAAATCCTCGCTCTTCGGGAGCGGAACGACAATATCCTGTCCTGTTATGCGCATTACGGGGGCTTCGAGGCTCAGCAGAGCTTTCTCATTGATCAGGGCTGCGATTTCCGCACCCAAACCACCGGATTTCGGGGCTTCATGAACGACTAAGGCTCTGCCCGTATTTTTAACGGATTGGACGATGGTCTCGTGATCCAGGGGAGATAGAGTCCTGAGATCGATGATTTCCGGGAAGATTCCGTCTTTTCCCACAGTTTCGGCTGCTTCCTCGACCTGGGGGACCATAGCGCCCCAACAAATGATCGTCAGTCCTTCACCTTCTCTCACAATCCTGGCTGACCGCAGCGGGACTTCGAAGTCCTCTTCTGGAATTTCCTGGCGTCCTGCCCGGTAAAGCTTCTTCGGCTCTAGAAAGATAACGGGATCATCGGACCTGATGGCTGCGGTCAGGAGTCCTTTGGCATCGTAGGGGTTGGAAGGAACCGCTACTGTGAGTCCTGGAATGTGGCAAAAAAACGCCTCCGTGCTTTCGGAATGGTGCTCGAGCGCTCTGACTCCGGCACCGTAAGGCATTCGGATGACCAGAGGCAGTTGGAATCGACCGCGGGATCTGTTTCTCAGGCGTGCCACATGAGAGACGATCTGGTTGAAAGCCGGAAAAACGAATCCCATGAACTGGATCTCGGCTACGGGCCTGAGACCGTAAACGGCCATCCCGATGGCCGCACCGATGATTCCGGATTCGGCCAGAGGCATATCCAATACCCGCGCACTCCCATATTTTTGGAGGAGCCCTTCGCTGACCCTGAAAACACCTCCATCGACGCCCACATCCTCTCCCATAAGCACGACATTCTCATCCTTCATCATCGCCATATCCAAAGCTTGATTGAGAGCCTTCACCATGTTAGCGTTCATGGCTCTTCCCCGTCGAATTCCGCTTTTGTTTCTTCCATTTGCTCCTTCAACTTAGGAGGCATTGTGGCATATGTGTGAATGAAGAGATCTTCAATGGAGGGAGCAGGTGTCTGTTCCGCCTCCCGAACTTCTCGCTCGATCATACCAGCCGCTTCCTTAGTCAGATCGTTTTCGAATTCCTCGCTCCAGATGCCTTTATTCCTCAGGTGGATGCGGAATCTGTCGATCGGATCCTTTTTTTCCCATTTCAGGACTTCCTCTTCCGATCTGTATTTGGAGGCATCGTCGGAAGTCGTGTGATTGCTGCGTCTGTAGGTATAGGCTTCGATAAGAGTCGGCCCCTTCCCGGTCCGTGCTTTTTCCAAAGCTTCTTTTATGACGGTATAGACAGCGAGAACATCATTTCCGTCGATGAGGATTCCATTGAAACCGTATGCGATGGCCTTTTGAGCTAAAGTCTTGGAGGCCGTCTGCTTGTCCCGTGGAAGGGAGATGGCATACTGGTTGTTGTAGCAGAGAAAAACATTGGGCGTTTTAAAGATACCGGCCATGTTCAAGGCTTCATGGAAATCCCCCTCCGATGTGGCGCCGTCGCTGAATGTGCTCAGGACGGCGATTTTATCCTTTTTGATGTTGACGGCCATGCCCAATCCTACAGCTTGGGGCAGTTGTGATCCGACGGGCACGGTCACAGTGAATAAATTGAAGTTTTCAGGAATGTTCATTCCTTCTTCGTTTCCCATCCAGTAAAGATACCATTTCCTCAGCGGAAATCCCAAAGCAACGTATGTTCCCAAATCCCGGAAATAGGGAAAAATCCAATCCTCTTTGGATGTTGCGTAGGCGGATCCGACTTGGCAGGCTTCGTGACCCAAGCTCTCGGCGAAAGTCCCCATACGTCCTTGACGTTGGAGCTTAAGGGCTTTTGAATCGGCCATGCGTGTCGTAAGCATGAGTCGAAAGAGGTCTTTCAAATCATCTGAGGAGAGCTTTGGTTCCAGATCGGTTCGAATTTCTCCTTTTTCATTCAGGATCTGAAACATCTCGTCTTTCAGCGGATCATACGTTTCAATCAAAACCACCCCTCCTCATTTTTGAGTCCGGCAATGTTAGCAAGGGCGAACCGGTCATTCTCACTCCGGTCTTTCCCTGTTTCTATAACGTACATTTTCGAGCAACCGGTTTCGCTTCTAGCGGAAGCTCTTCATGGAGCTGGATAGGATCTTCTGTTTTATATAGCCGTCATAGA
>JAFGNQ010000377.1 GCA_016926925.1 Candidatus Aminicenantota bacterium | reverse complement strand
GACCTTTTGACGAAAGCGAAGGATCAATCTGCGGTGCGGATTTTAACGGAACAATAAATGTTTTGCGCCGTATCAATATGCAAATAGCCTAAATACCCATGTTTCAGTTACTCGGATGGTCCCTGTCCTTCAGTGGACAGCATTTCGGCTTCGTAGATAATGTGCGCACTCCCTGATAGAAACACGGCTTTTCGGAAATTTTCCCAGTCAACAACAAGATCTCCGCCTGTAGTGTGGACCAAAACCGGCGGTTTTACCCCCTTGACGATATGGGAGATAACAGCCGACGCGATTGCACCCGTTCCACAGGAAAGGGTCTCGTCTTCGACGCCGCGTTCATACGTCCTCACACGAAGTGCGGCGGAATCCAAAAACTGAACGAAATTGACATTGGTCCTGTTTTTAAAATGAGAATGGGATGCGTATCGCCTCCCTTCCTCCAGAACGCTCGCATCTTCTGCCTTTTTCACAAATATAACGAGATGAGGAACCCCTACTTCGACATACCCTCCCTCTTCCAAATGTTCCTCTGAAACGATTCCCAATCCGGGTTGAGCATGACAGGGAGGCGGGAGTTTAAGCTTGACTTCAGTACCGGTGACCCATGCTTCGTGTCGTGCGCCCATGACTTCAAAAACGATGTGGGAAGGCGCCAGCTTTTTGGAAACTGCGTAATAGCAAACGGCACGCGCCCCATTCCCGCACATTTCTGCCAGGCTCCCATCGGAATTGAAATGACGGTACTGAAAATCGGCTTCAGGACTTGCTTCCAGCAGAATAATCCCATCGGCTCCGATAGAATAGCGTCGTTGGCATATTTTTCTAAAAAAAGGGCTTTCCTTACCGGAGAAAATACCATTGCGATTATCGAACAGGATAAAATCGTTTCCTGTCGCCGACATCTTTGTAAACTTCAATGTGCGATTCATTCTTTTATTTTTTGCCGTACTTTGGTAAATAAAAATAAGACCCTGAAAGGCTCGCGATTCGAGCTTGCGGCAGCTTCGATCCGCAGGCTGAAGCTTGCTGGAACTGACGGCTGAACACCGCAAATTCCATTTGCTTTGTTTCAAAGGATAATGAATGATGTTCTTGTTTCGATCCGGTTGTAGCGCATATCCGCATTTTTTTTGCATATTCAGGATAATTGAAATTTGGAATCGCGTCAAAGGCTAAAAAATGACACGAACCGGCCGATCTTCAAAAAGAGAAACCTTCTCTTCCATTTATGGATTGGTAACGACCATGATCGGGGTTGCTGTCGGATTGGGAGCGGTTTGGAGATTCCCCTATATGGCTGGGAGGTTCGGAGGATCGGCTTTCGTCCTGTTTTACATGTTCGTTATTTTCTTTGTAGGAATTCCCGCATTGATGTGCGAATGGATGCTGGGCCGTCATACTGGAAGAGGCACTCTTGGCGCTTTTGAAAAAGGGGGCATCCCGGGTGGAAAGATCATAGGGGTTTTTCTGTTCGGAATCGTTCTTGTTGCCTCAGGCTATTACTCCAACGCTTTGGGTTGGGTCGGATTTCATGTGATTGCCGAAGCCTCCAATGCATTCGGAATAAACATTGACGGACAATCCATTCTGCCTCCTCATCAGGGTATCAACTTGCTGTCCTTAATCCTGCAGACCATGATGACATTGATCGTCATCCTTTCATGTGCGGTCGTTTTAAAAAAAGGGCTGAATAAAGGAATAGAACGGATCAGCCGCTGGGTTGTTCCCATGATGTTCACAGTTTTGATAGTCCTGATTTTTCGGGCGTTATCGCTAAAAGGGGCGATGCGAGGGGTCATGTGGTACATCGGAAGTTTTGAATTCAGCGCTTTAACACCGTCTGTTATGGCCGCCGCGCTCGGAATGGCCTTTTTTTCGATGTCATTGGGAGGCACCTTCATGGTCATATATGGCTCTTACATGAACAGTGAGGACGCGATCCCGAAGAATGCCATCCTGACCGGACTGGGCGCATCGACCGCCGGAATCCTGGCAGGATTCGCCATATTTCCAGCCGTATTCGCTTTCGGCCTGGAACCTAGCTCGGGACCGGACCTTATCTTCGTTACACTTCCCAAAACATTCGCTATGATGCCAATGGGATGGCTGTTCGGACTCCTGTTTTTTCTAGGTCTCTTCGGAGCGGCCTTCTTGTCCGATGTGGCCGCTTTTGAAGTACTCATAGGCGGCTTGGTGGACAACACTGGTCTGGACAGGAAAAAAGCTGTCGGTTGGGTCTGCTTCATCGTCTTTTTTCTTGCACTGCCGCCAATGATCAATTTTAAAGTATTCATCCCCTGGGATTTGATTTTTGGCTCAGGCATGCAGGCCGTCGGATCGCTTATGGCCGTAATCACATCCGTTTGGTTCATTCGAAGGTCTGATTCCCTCAAAGAACTGAGCCGGGGAATGCGACGCCCTTTTCCGCTTTTTCTGTATTGGTGGATGAGAGTGGCCATTCCCATCGCTATCGTGATTGTCGGCGCGAATTGGATTCGGGAAGCCTTATCCTGAAATCGTCCGGATATGTATTTCCTCAGCGTGCACTTATCGTGAGACTCCGAAGGAATTCATCCTCATAAGGAGTGGCCGCATTGATTCTAAAATGCATTCTTTAAGTGCCTGATGAGGTGTTTTCCGTCCATGTCGAAAGTGATCGCAAGCACATCGAACCGGCACTCGACTTCCGGGCGAGGATGTTTTAGAAGGTAACCCTGTGCGATTCGTTTTATCTGTCTGCGCTTAGTCGGAGTCACCGATTCTTCCGGAAGCCCGAACAGGGATTTTTCACGAGTCTTGACTTCGACAAAGACGAGTGTCCGTCCGTCCAAAGCGATTAAATCTATTTCGCCGCGCAAGAACCGGAACCCCTTCTCCAGAATTCGATATTTTATTTTCTTCAAATAACTCAATGCGATGGCTTCACCCGATTGTCCCAATTCGTACGCCCTGCTCTTTTTTTCTTTTTCGAATCTCATATTCCAGAACCGCAACCGCTTTCTTCAAAAAAGACGCATGAATGCTTCCGTCATGCTCACTCTGTTTTCGAAATAAGGAAAAAGCCGTCAGGAATTTAAGTTTTTTTCCGCCTCGAAGAACAACGCCTAACGAGGGTTTTCAGCGAAGGATCTTCCAGCGCGTTCCATCTTTTGTGTCCTCGAGCTGAACACCTTTCTTCAGCAGCGCATCACGTATTTTATCGGCTAGAGGAAAATTCTTTTCGAGGCGCGCGTTCTCCCTGGCCTCAATCATTTTCATGATTTCAGGCGACAGGGTTTCATCCGCTTCTTCTTGAAGGACGGCCAACACCGAATTGACCTTTTGCACGCCGGCCAGGATGTTTATAGAGTCCTGAAGAAAAACAGACCCTTGAGACAAAAGGACGTGCGTTTTCTTGATCAATTCGAAGAGTGCCGTCAGAGCTACGGATATGTTAAGGTCATCGCACAAACCTTCTGTGAATGTGGTCTTCATATCGGTGAGGATTGCTGAAATCTCGGGATTTGTGCCTTCTTCAAATTTTCGGTTTTGCAGCTCGTAGATAAAGTCCTTGATTCTTTGGAGAGACGAATGCGCCTGTTCGAGGGCGTCATCGGTGAAGTTGAGTAATTTTCGGTAATGAGTGGAAAGCAGCATCAACCGCAGAGACATTGGACTCGCCCCGCTCGTATCCACGAGATCCCGTATGGTGACGGTATTGCCAAGGGATTTGGACATCTTCTCGCCGTTGCGCACAAGATGCTGACAGTGCATCCAATAATGAACGAATTTTTTCCCCGTGAATGCCTCGGATTGAGCGATTTCATTTTCGTGATGAGGAAAAATATTGTCCACTCCTCCGCAGTGTATATCAAAAGTCTCTCCGAGATACTTGGAGCTCATGACCGAACATTCGATATGCCATCCGGGTCGGCCGCGGCCGATATCCGTTTCCCAGTATGGTTCGTTTTCTTTAGGAGCCTTCCACAGAGCGAAATCGTGTACACTTTCTTTTTCATATTCATCCGAATCGATGCGGGCACCCTTTTTCAGCTCGGCCATGTTTATCTTGGATAAGCGTCCGTATTCAGGAAACTTTGATATGTCGAAATAGTAGCTCCCGTCTTTTTCGTAGGCATAGCCTTTATCACAGAGACCTTTCACCATTCGTGCCATTTCTTGAATATTGTCCGTTGCCTTCGGATAATGGTCGGCACTTGCGATATTCAGGGTTTTCAGGTCTTGAAAAAAGGAATCGATGAATTTTTGCGTGTATTCCTGGAGGGGGACCCCCAGATCATGTGCCCTTCGAATGGTTTTATCATCGATATCGGTGATGTTCATGACATGGAGCACTTTGAATCCCATGAACATCAAAAAACGCTTGAGCAAATCCTCGAAAACATAAGCCCGATAATTTCCGATATGCTGATAGTCATAGACCGTAGGGCCGCAGGTGTAGAGCTTTACCTCACCAGGAGTTATTGGCTTAAAAGGCACTGTTTTGCCGCTGTATGTATCGAAAATTCGAATCATAGCCTCATTATCAAAATTCTCGTCGATTGAGTCAACCTATTTCATTACCAATATCGAGAACCGGGGCAGAACCTGACGGATTTTTGTCATACTCTGATAGAGGAAGGAAGCTATGGGAGAATGATTGACCCCGATTTGAGATTATGACATAATTTTATATCTTAAATCGGATGTTCCCAATGAATAAAAGGATAGGAATAAGGAAAGAGGACAAAAATCCCTGGGAGAGACGGTCTCCTTTGATACCGGCACATGTAAGAGAACTTATTGCGAATCACGCCATAGATGTCTATGTACAAACTTCTCCCAATCGGATTTTCTCTGATAACGATTTTGCACTGGAAGGGGCGGAAATTGTCGGTTCACTTCAAGCCTGCCCCATTGTTTTTGCCGTCAAAGAGATCCCCATTGATTTATTCGAACGGCACAAAGTCTATATCTTTTTTTCCCACACCATAAAAGGCCAACCGGCCAATAGAGACATGCTGAAAAAGATGGTTGAATTGGAATGTACTTTGATCGACTACGAGAGAATCATTGACGATCAGGGACGCCGGCTCGTATTTTTCGGAAGACAAGCCGGTCAGGCGGGGATGATCGATACCCTTTGGGCTTTAGGACAAAGGCTGGATTTTTTCGGGATTGACAATCCCATTTCCGCACTCGAGCAGGCATTCCGCTACCCGAGTCTTGTCGGTGCTAAAGAAGAAATTGCAAAAGCAGGCTGGGGAATCAAAAAGAAAGGGCTGAATTCTCAGCTCTCACCCTTGGTTTTCGGTTTTGCAGGATACGGCCATGTCTCTCTGGGGGCCCAGGAGATATTCTCGCTGCTGCCGGTGGAGGAGATTCAACCTGAAAAACTAAGGCAATTTTTTGCGGCCGGAAATTTTTCTTCAAATCGAGTTTACAAAGTGGTGTTCAAAGAGGAACACATGGTGCGACCGGTTCTAGACGTCCAAAAATTCGATCTTCAGGAATACTACGATCATCCCGACAGATACCAACCTGTTTTCGAGACCTACCTCCCGTACCTATCTGTACTCGTGAACTGCATATACTGGACGCCGCAGTACCCCAGGCTCGTTACAAAAAAATATTTAAAGAAACTATGGTCCGGTAAAGAGTTGCCCAGCCTCAAAGTCATCGGAGACATCTCCTGCGATGTGGACGGGGCCATTGAATGCACTGTGAAAGCCACCACACCGGGACAACCTGTCTTCGTCTATGATCCTCTTGCAGATTCAGTCGTGGATGGGTCGGAAGGAAGGGGAGTGGTGATCATGGCTGTGGACAACCTTCCTGCGGAAATTCCCCTAGAATCATCTCTTTTTTTCAGCCAGGTGCTGAAGCCCTTAGTTCCGGCCATCGCCGGGGCCGATTTTAACGGAAAATTCGATGAATGCCGACTTCCTGCAGAAGTCAAACGGGCCGTGATTCTTTTCCGCGGAAAATTCACACGCGAATATGAATATATGCGCAATTTCATCAATTGAAATCAATCATAAGGAGTCTAAAATGAAAAAAGTTCTCATACTCGGAGCGGGGCTTGTAGCTAAACCCCTTGTTCGTTATTTATTGGACCAACCTGATTTCCAAGTGGAAGTGGCCAGCCGAACGGTCAGCAAAGCCGTGCGGCTCATCGACAACCATCCCAGAGGCACGGCGAAAAGCCTCAACCTGAAAGACAAAGAAGGCCTCAGGAACGAAATCAAAAACTCCGATCTCGTTATCAGCATGGTCCCTTATACATTCCACACAACTGTGGCCAAATACTGTATCGAGTTCGGCAAGCATATGGTAACGACTTCTTACGTCAGCACAGAGATGAAAAGCCTGGACGGGAGGGCAAAGGATGCCGGCATAATGATCTTGAACGAGATCGGGCTGGATCCGGGGATCGACCATATGGAAGCCATGCGAATCATTCACGAAGCGGAGGACAAAGGAGGGGAGATCACGGGTTTCACCTCGTACTGCGGCGGACTTCCCGCTCCCGAAGCCAACACGAATCCTTTCGGGTATAAATTTTCCTGGAGTCCGATCGGCGTCCTTCTTGCCGGAAAAAACTCGGCCCGGTATCTTAAAAACGGGGAAATTGTGAATATCGCCTCCGAAGATCTTTTTAACAACTATGCGATCATGCCTATCGAGGGACTGGGACAGTTCGAAGGATATCCCAATAGGGATTCCATTCCTTATATAGATCTCTACGGAATTCAATCAACGAAGACTATGCTGCGGGGAACACTGCGCAACCTAGGATGGTGCGCCACGTTGAAAAAGATCGTGGAGCTGGGCATCCTTGATCAAGAAGAAAAGGACTGGGAAGATTGTTCTTATCAAAAATTCATGCGCGGATTGATCCATGCTTCAGGGGAAAGCGATATCAGAAACGCCGTAGCCGCACACTTGAAGATCGATCCGAATTCTGAAATCATGCACCGGCTTGAGTGGCTCGGCCTTTTAAGCGACGACCCCGTCCCGATCGGGAAGGGCGGAGCCATAGATATTCTGGCAGCCCGGATGATTGAAAAAATGTCTTTTGAGAAGGGCGAGAGAGACATGATTGTCCTGGAGCACACTTTCGAAACAGCCTATCCCGACGGGAAGAGAGAGCGCATTGTCTCCACGCTTATCGATTATGGAATACCCCATGGGGACTCTGCAATGGCCCGAACGGTCGGCCTGCCTCCGGCGATCGGCACGAAACTCATCCTGGAAGGAAAAATCGACAAAACCGGAGTTCATATCCCCGTACAGCCTGATATCTACAAACCTTTGCTGCAAGAACTTAAAAAACTCGACATCGAATTCCAAGAAAACAAAGAGACCCTTTAAGCAGATTCGGCGTTAAGGAATAAAACACCGCATTTGACAAAGCAGGGTATGCTTCTTATCTTCATGGACAGGAGGTCCTATTGAGGAGAAAAGCTGCCGTAGCCGGCTACTTCTACCCGTCAGGAGAATCCGCACTGAGGGATACAATAGGACGCATGGTAGATTGCGATATCAAGAAGAAAAAAGCATTTTGTGTCATATCACCTCACGCAGGCTTTGAGTATTCCGGCCCCGTAGCGGGAGCCGTTTATTCTTCCATCCGTCTTCCTGCCAAATTCATCATACTCGGGCCGAGTCACAGACACGTTAAGACACGCTTCGCCATCATGCATGAAGGCTTATGGGAAACTCCGTTCGGCAATGTCCCCGTCGATACGGATTTGGCGAATTCCGTCATGAAAAAGTCTTCCTTGATATCCGAAGATAGAGAAGCCCATGCCCAAGAACATTCATTGGAAGTCCAGCTCCCTTTCATCCAGTTCTTCAAAAAAGATATTTCCATAGTCCCTATCAGCATTGCCTATTTAGCATCATTCGAAGAGCTCTCGGAGCTCGGCCGAGCTGTGGGAAATGCGATCGATGAAACCGGGGATGATGTGTTGATCGTGGCCAGTACGGATATGAGCCATTATGTTGAGCAAGACGTCGCCAGAGAAAAAGATTTTCTTGCGATCGAGCGTATTATCAGTCTCGATGCTAAGGGGCTTTACGATATCGTGAACAGAGAGAATATCAGCATGTGCGGCTATCAACCGACAGCAGCTGCGATAGTGGCAGCTTTGAGCCTGGGGGCAAAACAAGGCGAACTCATAAAATACCAGACATCGGGAGATATTACGGGAGACTACCGGGAAGTTGTCGGATACGCAGGCATTCGAATTTCTTAGGCTGCCGCCCCAAAGAGAAATAGTCTCATTATCCGTATTCGGCGAATCCAATAAATCCACCCGTATGCGGCCTGCAAAAAAAGCGAAGCAGGCCATTT
>JAFGNQ010000062.1 GCA_016926925.1 Candidatus Aminicenantota bacterium | reverse complement strand
TGCAAAAAAAGTGACGAAAGCGGTCCCAAAGAAGATAACGGTCAAAAAGAAAGCTGGAACCAAAGAAGAAAAAAATGTGGCTTATGAATGTGGTATCTGTGGCTTCAGAGTGATTGTGGATGAATTTTGTGGCTGTGTTGAAGAACATGTTCTTATCTGTTGCGAAAAGAAAATGAAAAAGAAGAAAGTGGGGAAAAAAGCCTGAATTCCACAATTTCATTTCGGGAAGCAAAACAAAAAACTTTTGAGAGGAATATTTCCTCTCGATGATTATCCATCAACCAAAGGATCTTTTGCTGAGAGATTATTCAGGCTGAATTGTTCAGGGCTCGATTTTTTTTAAAAATAAGCATCTTAAGACCCTTGCAATTGCGGCAGCTTTGATTCGTGACAATTCGAGCCAAAAGAAATCGGTTTTTTATTTCCTGAATTTGATGTGATATCTATGTTATACTAATTCTGTAGGAATTATGAAGATTAAGACTGGTGCAAATTGATGATTCGGGACATATCCATTATGATCGCAGGGCTCGCAGGAGATGGAGTGCTCTTTACGGGGAATGTCCTGGGAAAGATCTTGAAAAGACAGGGCTGGGAGGTCAATACCTATAGAGATTTTCCTTCCAACATAAGGGGGGAAGCGACGAATTATACCATTCGAGCCAGTCTGAAAAAATCATACGGAAGAGGAGATGCCATCGACATTCTCATGGCATTTGATTGCGATGCCATCCTCAGACACATCAGATCCTTAGCTTCCGACGGTGTGGTTCTCTGCGAAGGAGAGGCCGCCGTGAGCATCGCAGCATCGGACAAAAAAGGAAGGGTTTTCCATAAGTTTCCCATGAGAGAACTCGCGTGGAAAAACTTCAAGAGCGAAATCTACAAAAACGCGATCTTGCTGGGTGGGATGTGCTATATTCTCAACTTGGATTTTGAGGTCGTTGAACGAGTCATAACGGAGATTTTCCTCGGGAAAAAAGGACGAGATGTCGTCGCCAACAATATTCAGGCTATCTACATGGGATGCGAGCAGGCTAAACTCATCATATCGAACCGCGAACGTCACAAACTCATCGAAAGACCGGACGTTGATCGAATCCTCATTTCCGGCGATGAGGCCATCGCTTTCGGAGCGCTGGCAGCCGGCTGCCGTTTTTTTGCCGCGTATCCGATCTGCCCGGCTACCGAGATATGGCAGTGGCTTGTTCACTATTTCCCTGAATTCAACGGTTTGGTGGTTCAGACTGAAGACGAGATTGCGGCCATAAACATGGCTTTGGGCGCAGCTTATGCCGGCGTGCGTGCTATGACGTCCACCTCCGGTCCGGGAGCGTCTTTGATGATGGAAGGATTCAGCTTGGCCGGAATGGCTGAAATCCCGGTCGTTGTTGCCCACGTGCAGCGGGCAGGGCCGAGCACGGGATTGCCGACTCGACCCGAGCAGTCGGATTTGAATCTTTGGGTGTTCGGTTCCCATGGAGATTTTCCCAGAATTGTCCTTTCTCCAGGAACGATCGAAGAATGCTATGAATTCACGATCGCAGCTTTCAACCTGGCTGAGAAATATCAATGTCCCGTGATTTTGCTCACCGAGCAAAATTACGGGCAAAATTATTTTAGTGTTCCGAAGTTTGACTTGTCCAAGGTCGTCATTGACAGGTCCAAGCTGCTCCGGCAGGAAGAGCTGCTGTCGATGAAAGAGTACAAGAGATATGAGCTCACCCCTGACGGAATATCGGCCAGAGCCATCCCGTCCATGCGGAATGGAATCCATTTGGTCGAGGGCAACGAGCATGACGAGAAGGGATACAGAGATGAGGATCCGCACATTCGTGAACAAATGATGGAGAAGCGGATGCGCAAATTGAAGAGCGCAGGAAAAGATCTCATCCCCCCAAAGCTGTGGGGGCGCAGTGACGCCGATGTCGGCATTATCGGATTCGGCTCCACGCTTTCCCCGATAAGAGAAGCGATAGACCATTTGGCTGAAAAGAACGTGTCGGCGAAATACCTTCAGATTCGGACGCTCTGGCCTTTTCATGAAAAAAAAGTGGAGCGGTTCATGGAAAGCTGTGCGCAAGTGTTTGTGGTCGAGAACAATTTCTCCGGCCAGTTGAGCGCGTTGATTCAAGGTCGCGGGATCGAATGCACGCGGGTGGTAAATGTCAACAAATACTCGGGACACACGTTCCGGCCGGTTGAAATCTCCGATGCCATTCTCAAGGCTCTAAAGAGATGAAAAAAGACATTTATCACCTGGCTGATCCGACCTGGTGTCGTGGCTGCGGCATCTTCGGTCTGTTTGCCGCTCTGAAAATGGCATCCTCTTCCCTCCGGCTTCTACCGGAGGCGACTGTTGTCGTGACGGGCATCGGTTGTCACGGTCGCTTGAACAACTATTTCAATTCCTATGGATTTCACGGCCTTCACGGCAGAGCTTTACCGATTGCCACAGGAGTGAAGCTGTCCAACAAGGACCTCACTGTTCTTGCCGTTAGCGGGGACGGCGATGCCTACTCCATCGGTTTGAGTCATTTCATCCACACGGCCCGCAGAAATGTCAACCTCACCCTTATTGTCGTGAACAACAGTGTCTTCGGCTTGACGCAAGGCCAGACCTCTCCGACGAGCCTTCAGGGTTACGTCTCCGTCTCAACTCCCTATGGCTCTAAGGAGATTCCCTTGGATGGCCCTCTGCTTGCTCTTGTATCGGGGGGGACCTATATCGCACGAGGCTTTTCGGGCAATCCCAAACAGCTGGCTGCTCTTCTCAAGGCTGCCATCCGGCACAACGGCTTCTCTTTGTTGGAAGTCCTCAGCCCCTGTGTCACACACAATAAGATCAATACCAAAAAATGGTTTCAGGATCATATCTACGATGCAGACACAGATCCTGGTTACGATCCCAAGAACAAAATCCATGCGATAACCATGATGCAAAACAGCGATAGACTGCCCGTGGGAACGATTTACAAGGAGAAAAGGCCGTCTTTTGACGACCTGAGCCTGCCCGGCGCAACTCCGATCGTTGCCACGAATTTAAAGGTGGAGGCGAAAAGACTTTATAAATTGTTGGAAAAATTTGAATGAACCTATTATTATGGATAATCTAATATTTTAGGAGGCATTACTATGAGAGAAAAAGTTGAAAAGGCTTTAGATAAAATCCGCCCTGCTCTGATTGCAGACGGGGGGAATGTGGAACTCGTAGACGTCATCGACGGCGTCGTTAAGGTTAAACTTACCGGCGCATGCGGCGGCTGCCCTATGTCGCAAATGACCTTGAAAATGGGCATCGAAAGAGTATTGAAACAAGATATCCCGGAGATCAAACAAGTCGAATCCGTTTAGCTTGATGGAGGTCGAATCCGATGCGCAGGGTATACATGGATCACATTGCGGGGACTCCTTTGCATCCCGCAGTTATAGAGGCCATGCTTCCTTTTTTGAAGGAGCATTACGCCAACCCACAGAGCCTTCATTCTTTCGGCCAGGAATCCGCACAGGGCATCGATGAAGCGCGAGAAAATGTCGCCAGACTGATTAACGCCGATCCGGACGAGATCTTTTTTACTTCCAGCGGAACGGAATCCAACAATTTCGCCGTTAAAGGAATCGCCTCCGCACAGAGGAGTAAAGGCATGCATCTTGTCCTCTCTGCGGTTGAGCATCAGTCCATTCTGCATTCCGCCCAAAGTCTTGAGAAGTCCGGATTTAAAGTCACCCGAGTTCCGGTGGATAAGTATGGCCTTGTCGATCCCTTTGAGGTAAAAAAAGCGATTGCGGATGAGACCTCGCTCGTGTCTGTAATGTGGGCCAACGGAGAGGTCGGGACAATAGAACCTGTCGATGAGGTTGCCGAGATTTGCCGGGAAAAAGGCGTGGTTTTTCATACGGATGCGATCGATGCCGTTGGAAATATTCCAGTGGACGTGAAAAAATCCGGAGTGGATGCCTTGAGTCTGGCAGGGAATCAGTTTTACGGCCCTTCCGGCAGTGCGGCTTTGTATCTAAAAAAAGGCACACGATGCCTTCCGTTTATCGACGGAGGTATCCAGGAGAACGGGAAGAGGGCTGGGGCGGAAAATTTGGCCGGGATCGTCGGAATGGGGAAGGCTGCGGAGATCGCCCTTCAGAAGTTGTCAATCCGTGCAGATAAAATAAAGCCTCTGCGGGATTCTCTTGTCGAGCGTCTTCCGCAGATGGTCGCCCATGTGATTCTGACAGGACACCCGGAAAAGCGACTTCCCCACCATGCCAGTTTCTGTGTCGAATTTATCGAGGGCGAAGCCATGCTTCTGAACTTGGATATGAAAGGTATCGCTGCGGCCAGTGGATCGGCCTGTACATCACGTGCGTTGAAGGCCTCTCATGTTCTTTTGGCCATGGGGATTGATCATGCAACAGCCCAGGGATCCGTTGTTTTCAGCCTGATCGAATCGAACACTTCCGGTGATGTCGATTATCTTCTCGATGTTTTTCCTGAAATCATCGACAGATTGAGACAAATGTCCCCCCTTTATCCAAAATAGTCAGAGGAGAACCAAAATGATATACAGCGAAAAAGTGATGGATCATTTCCAGAATCCCCGGAATGTCGGGACTATCGAAGATGCCGATGGAGTGGGAAAAGTCGGCAATCCCGTCTGCGGCGATATGATGGAATTTTATATAAAAGTCAAGGACAATCGGATTGCGGATGTGAAATTCAAGACATTTGGGTGCGGAGCGGCTATTGCTGTTTCGAGCATGGTCAGCGAGATGGCCATGGGGAAGACGATCGAAGAGGCGATGGCCATCACCAACGATTTGGTCGCCGAAGAACTGGGGGGGCTTCCGAAGAATAAGCTGCATTGTTCGAACCTGGGTGCAGACGCCCTCCATAAAGCCATAGAGAACTTCAGGGAAAAAAAATCCAGAGGGTCCATGAACGGGCCTGAAAAAAAGAAGGCGAAAAAGGAAGACTGCCACTGTCCCTACTGTGACGGCCCGATTGAGGGTTACGAAGATGTGTGCAGTCTGTGTCATGTAGAGCTGGACAGGTGTGATGATTGCGGTTGTTTGATCGGTAAAGAAGAGGACAAATGTCCGCAGTGTGGAGCGACAAAAGTGCGGGTCTAGTCTTCTGGTGCGGCCCATCATCCACCAGCTTCCTTTAAAAAAACTATCGGCAGAATCATGATAGCGGACACGACACTCGATTGCTACGGCCTCCTCTGTCCCATGCCGATCATACAAACGGCCAAGAAAATTCAAGATATGAAAATAGGCGAGGTTCTTGAGATTCTCTCGACGGATAAAGGAATCAAAGAAGACATGCCGGCATGGTGCAGACAAACGGGACAGGAGTATCTTGGATTAGAGGAAGAGGGCGACCTGTTTAAGGTTTATATCAAAAAGATCAAAGATTCATAGCGCATTCCCGGAGTCAGACTCGAAGCTTTTCGGCCGGACGCAGGAGAGCTTGATTTCATCGTTTGGCTCCTGAATAGGAGATCGAGAAAAATTGAACAAGCACGAAATGTTAGACGGAATCCATCGCCTGCGACAGGAGAAAGGAGCCGTCATTCTGGCTCATAATTACCAGATTCCGGATGTGCAGGACTTGGCTGATTTTGTCGGAGATTCTTTAGAGTTGAGTCAAAAGGCAGCGGGCCTAGACTCCGATGTCATTGTCTTCTGCGGGGTCCATTTTATGGCTGAAACGGCCGCGATCTTAGCTCCGGAAAAAACGGTTCTCATCCCTGAGATTCAGGCGGGATGTCCCATGGCGGACATGATAACCGCATCGGAATTGCGGCAGTGGAAGCAAGAATACCCGGGCAGAAAGGTTGTTTGCTATGTCAATACCTCTGCCGAAGTCAAGGCAGAGTGTGATATTTGCTGCACTTCCGCGAATGCTGTCAAGGTCGTGCAGTCTCTCGGTGAGGACGAAATCCTCTTTGTTCCGGATAAAAATCTTGCCGCTTATGTCGCCCGGAATACCAAAACACGGATCATTCCCTGGGATGGTTATTGCTACGTCCATCATAACTTTTCGGCCCGGGATGTCAGGGACATGAAAACCCTCTATCCTGAGGCCGAAGTCTGGGTTCATCCGGAGTGCCCTCCGGAAGTCATCGACCTTGCGGATAAAGTCTTCTCTACAGGGAAGATGGTCAAAGAAGCAAAGGTAACTCTGAAATCTGAGATCCTTCTCGGCACAGAGGAGGGAATCATTCATCGCTTGAACAAAATCAATCCAAGAAGTTGCTTTTATCCACTGCGAAGTCATGCCGTCTGCAGCAATATGAAGAAGATCACCGTTCCCAAGGTTTTGAAATCCCTGCAAGACATGATCTACAAGATCGAAGTTTCGCCGGAGATAAGTGACAGAGCCCGCGGTGCGATCGAAAAAATGGTAAAAATTCTGTAGGAGGAAAACCTGTGATGAAACACTCCTGGCGGATCGGCAGGATTGCCGGCATCGATATCTACATCGATTCCAGCTGGTTTTTGATCCTGATCCTGTTTACATGGTCTCTGGCTTCCTCCTATTTTCCTCAGGAGTTCCCCGGGTGGTCCGCGCTTCAGCACTGGATTATCGGCTTCATCACAAGCTTGTTGATTTTTGGATCGGTGCTGATCCACGAGTTGGCTCACTCGCTTGTAGCCATCAGCCAGGGGGAAGAGGTGCGGAACATCACCCTTTTTATTCTTGGAGGAGTCGCCCAGATCAATGAAGAGCCTAAAAAGCCTATGCAGGAGTTTCTCATGGCTTTTGCCGGGCCTTTGACCAGCCTGGCCATCGGTCTTGTCGCCTTCATCCTTTCGCTTGTTCTTAAGCCGGTGAATGAGCCTCTGGGAGCCATCACCTCTTACCTCGCTCTCATCAACGTCATTCTGGCAGTATTCAACCTGCTTCCCGGTTTTCCCATGGATGGAGGGAGGGTTTTAAGATCCATTATCTGGAAAATTACCGGTGATTTACGAAAAGCGACAAGAATCGCTTCACGAATAGGCCAGGGATTTGCCTTTTTTCTGGTATTTATCGGAATACTCCAGATCTTGAAAGGATCGCTAGGCGGGTTTTGGCTGATCTTCATCGGCTGGTTTCTCCACAGCGCAGCGGCCCGCAGCTATCAAAAGGTGATGGTGGACGAAGTGCTGAAGGGTGTGCGGGCAAAAGATTTGATGACCAAAGATTTTGCATCGGTGCCCAGCACATTAAGGGTTCAGGATTTGGTGGATGATTACATTCTGAGGCGCCGGGAAAGAGTCTTTCTCGTGAAGGACGGTGATGAGCTCAAGGGAATTGTGTGCCTGGAAGATGTCAAAAAAATCTCCCGAGAGGAGCGGCCCGCTTCTACGGTGTCGGACATCATGACTCCGCGGGAAAAACTGGAAGCCGTATCGTCCGAAGATGACGGCCGCATGATTCTCAGCAGCTTGACATCCAAGAATATTCATCAGGTGCCGGTGATGGAATCCGACCGTGTCGTCGGTCTCATTTGCCGGACGGATGTTCTGCGCTTCATCCAGCTTCGGAGAGATCTTGGGGCGTAAGCTTTGTGCCCATTTTTTGAGAATGCGAGGGCTCATAATCCTTTCGTGTTCTTGACATAAATGATCCCAATGAATCCCATGGAATGGTTCCGCTCAGTTCAGATTCATTTTGTTATGCCATAGTGCAAATCCGGGAATCCGTTTCTATGGTGAACTATCAAAGGAGGCCGGATATGAAAAAAGCTGAAGAGCGCATTCAAGAGATCATCGGAATTCTGAAAAAGAATTATCCTCAAAGCCGGACAGCTCTGTATTTCCGGACGCCGCTTCAGATTCTCGTAGCCACGATTTTATCCGCCCAGTGCACCGACGAGAGAGTCAATCAGATCACACCCATGCTTTTCGAGAAATATGAGACAGCCGCGGATTTTGCCGGGGCGAAACCCGAAGATCTGGAAATCGAAATCCGGCCGACGGGATTTTTCCGGAACAAGGCTAAAAACATTATCGGCGCCTCAAAAAAAATCATCCGCGATTTCGGAGGGAGCGTTCCCGACACCATGGCAGAGTTGATTACGCTTCCGGGAGTTGCGCGCAAAACAGCCAATATCGTTCTCTCCAGCGGTTACAACAAGGCTGAGGGGATTGCCGTAGACACACATGTCAAAAGGCTTTCCGGCAGATTGGGTTTGAGCAAAGAGAAAGACCCGGATAAGATCGAGCAGGATCTTCTTGCCCTGGTTCCCAAAAAAGATTGGATCGACTTCAACTACATGTTCGTGAATCATGGCCGCAAGGTATGCAACGCCCGCAAACCGCTATGCTCAGAGTGCCCGCTCAGCCATTTATGTCCATATTTTTCTTCTATGAGCAAGGTTTAAGCCCACCTGTATCCGGTATACCGCAACAGAACCTTTTATGGTAAAATTCGGGTGTAAAGACGGGTTGCCCGGCTGTTTTTTGTGCGTGGGGCCTACTTCAGATGTCGGGAGGAAATCAAATGCATATGGCATGTCATCATATTGGAATCTTCACTCGGAATCCAAAACGGCTGATTCCATTCTATACTCAAGGGCTTGGATTCTCCGAGGGAGAGATGCGGGTACTCCCGCCGGATCTCATGGGAAAAATTTTTGGCCTTGCATCGGAATGCCAACTTACCAAGCTCTCTCAAGACGGCGCCGTCATCGAAGTTTTTTCCCCTGTCGAATACGAGGTGGATGATTGCAGCCCGCGTACAAGCGGATACAATCACTGGGGATTGGAGGTCGAAGACAAAGAGGCCTATGTCCGCATTCTTGAAGAGAGAGGAGTGCCCGTTTTAAAGGTCGATAACCGAGGCCGAACGATCTTCTTCGTCAAGGATCCTGAAGGCAACCTCATCGAAATCTATGAGCGAAAAATTAACCTATGATCAAAGAAGCAATGCTCTACCATACTCTGGATGAAGGGAAAGTAGCCTGCGAACTCTGCAGTCACCGCTGCACGGTCGCACCTTCCAAGTTCGGGTTTTGTGGAGTGAGGCAAAACACGGAAGGTAAGCTCTACTCGCATGTCTACGGCGAGGTCATCGCAGCCCATGTCGATCCTATCGAGAAAAAGCCTCTCTATCATTACCTGCCCGGTACATCGGCATTTTCTGTGGCTACGATAGGCTGCAATTTCCGTTGTCCTTTTTGTCAGAACTGGCAGATCTCACAAAAGTCGAAAAGGAGGAACAAGGGGAGTGTCGCTCAATCTTTTTCTCCCGAAGAGGTGGTTAAGGCGGCTTGCAACCATAAATGCCGCAGCATTTCTTATACCTACACGGAGCCGACAGTCTATTTCGAGTTCGCTCATGATACGGCGAAGTTGGCGAAAAAGGAGGGTCTGGGGAATTCTTTCGTGACGAACGGATACATGACCCCCGAAGCTTTGGAGACCATTCATCCCTTTCTCGATGCCTGTAATGTCGACCTCAAATCCTTCGACGAAAAATTTTACAGAGAAATGTGCCAAGCCCATCTCCAACCGGTTCTCGATTCCATCAAGGTTATGAAAAAACTGGGAATATGGATTGAGATCACCACTTTGATCATACCGGATCAGAACGATTCCGATGCAGAGCTAACCCGTATCGCTCGGTTCATCGCTAAGGTGGATCCTAATATCCCCTGGCATATCAGTCGATTCCATCCGGATTACGACTATCGACAAGCTGACGCCACTCCGATTCGGACATTGCGGAGAGCCTTTACAATCGGAAAAAGGGAAGGCCTCAGCTTCGTCTATATCGGAAATGTGCCCGGGGAGTCCGAAGATACAATCTGCTCCAACTGCCGGAAAACTCTCATCAAGAGGACCGGATTTTTTGTCGGAAAGAATCAAATCGTTGACGGCCTGTGTCCTTTCTGCGGACACCCTGTTGCCGGAGTTTTTTAAAGCCGCTATTTAAAAATGAGTACCAAAAGGAGGACAAAACTGACTTTCCCGGCTGAACACAAAGATTACACCTTCTTTGCGCACACTGCGGATGCCAAGTTCAGGGCATATGGCGCAACTCTCGAAGAAGCCTTCAGGAACGCCGCCTACGCCTTGGTCTCGTTGATGTGGGACAGGCAAACAATTGAAAAGAAAATCGAACGATCTGTGGAAATTAAAAGCAGGGATGACAAACAATTGCTCGTAGGATTTCTGGAAGAAATTCTTTATCTGCTGGATAGCCGTTCGTTTCTTCTTCACTCGGTCGAGGACCTCAATATTCGGTATGGGGGGAGCGGTTATTCCTTGAGAGGATATTTTTGGGGTGATTCTTATAAAGAATCGTACAGCACGTATGGAGATGTTAAAGCCGTCACCTACAATGAAATGGCAATCGTGCAGGAGGATTGCTATATGGTTCAAGTTGTGGTGGATGTGTGAGGTGAAAATTGGAATTAAATAAAATAAAAGACTATGTTTACGAAATTCCCAAACACGGATCTATGAGGGTTCCGGCGGTCATATACACTTCGGAGAGCTTGCTGGTTGGAGTCCGCCGCGATATGACCTTACAGCAAGCTCAAAATGTGGCTTGCCTTCCGGGGATCCAAAAGACCGCCTTCGTTATGCCGGATGCCCATCAAGGCTACGGGTTCCCCATCGGAGGAGTGGCGGCCTTTGACCCGGACGACGGCGTCATCTCTCCCGGTGGAGTGGGATATGATATCAACTGCGGAGTCAGGCTTCTGCGAACCGGGTTTACGGAGAAAGATATCAAGGAAGTCCGCATCCGGCTCTTGGATGAGATCTCAAGAGAAGTGCCTGCGGGAGTTGGAAAAGGGGGTGCTCTTCGGCTTAACAGGAGAGTCCTCGAGGATGTCTGTCTTAAAGGTGCCGCATGGGCCGTTGAGAACGGATACGGAACGCGAACGGATTTAGAGCGAACAGAGGAATACGGGCGGATGAAAGACGCGGACCCCGGCTATCTCTCTAAACGGGCGATCGAGCGAGGTGCCCCTCAATTGGGCACTCTCGGCTCCGGCAACCACTTCCTCGAAATCCAAAAAGTGGAAGAAATATTTGACACGAATACAGCCCGGATTTTCGGAATTCAGGCTAAAGATCAAATTTTGGTGATGATACACTGCGGCAGCCGCGGTCTGGGCCATCAGGTTGCCTCCGATTACATACGAGCCATGGAAAATAAGTATGGAACAAAAGGACTGCCTGACAGGGAATTGATCCATGCCCCCATCCATGCGGGCTTAGGGCAGGAGTATTACAAGTGCATGTGTGCAGCAGTGAACTTCGCCTTTGCCAATCGGCAGATGATCGCTCATTGGGTGCGCCAGGTTTTTGCCAAAGTCATGGGAAGTTCGATAGGGATGGATCAGGTTTATGATGTCTGTCACAATGTGGCCAAGTTCGAGCGTCACGTTATCGACGGAGACACAAAGGAAGTCTGCATCCACAGAAAAGGAGCCACACGGAGTTTCGGACCGGGACGAAAAGAGATCCCGGAAGTCTACCGCCGGGTTGGGCAACCTGTCATCATTCCGGGAAGTATGGGTACGGCCTCCTATCTGCTCGTAGGGACGAAGGAAGCAGAGCGTTTGAGCTTCGGTTCCACCGCGCACGGAGCAGGACGGGTGATGTCCCGGCATGAGGCCAAGCGGAGGTTCCGGGGAGAAGCGATCAAGCAGGAGCTCGAAGAGAGAGGTATCGCATTGAAATCGACCAGCTGGCAAGGGGTGGCGGAAGAGGCTTCCCAGGCATATAAAAATATCGATGAGGTCGTTAAAGTCTCTCATGAGGTGGGGATCGGAAAGCTCGTTGCCCGGGTGGTCCCGGTCGGCGTCATGAAGGGCTGAGTTTTGGGTTATTCCGGCTTTTGGTTCTCCCGGTATTCGGTAATTTTTCGCTTTGTGCTGTTGATGATTTTGGTGATTTTGATCCCCCTCGGGCAAACTCGGGTGCATTCGTAGCGGCTTTCACAGGGCCAAATTCCATTGGGATGATCCAGCTGAGCCACACGTTCTGCGAAACCTTGATCGCGGCTGTCGTCGTTGAAGCGTGCAGCCTGGATGACCGCAGCCGGGCCCAGGAAATCGGGATTGACATCCCGGATTACAGGGCAGGCTGAGTAGCAGGAGACACAGAGAATGCACTTCGTGCCTTCTTCATACTGTTTTCTTTCTGTCTGTGACTGATGAAATTCGCCGTTCCCGGATTTTTCTTTGGAGATGAAGTAAGGTTTCACCTGAATGCAATTGGAAAAAAATCGGGATTGGTCAACCATCAGGTCTCTTTGCACGCGAAGATTTCTCAGAGGCTCGATCCTGATGGTAGCCCCATCCTCCTCGGCGACTTCGCGGATCAGCGTCTTACAGGCCAGCCGTTCCCTACCGTTTACGACCATTGCGTCCGATCCACAGACACCATGGGCGCAGCTTCGGCGGATGCCCAGAGAGGGGTCCTGGTTCGCCTTTATATCCATCAGAACAGCCAACAGCCTGTCTGCCGGTTCCGCTTCGACATCGTAGCGCATCGTGTGTGCCTCCCTGTCCATCTCCGGGTTGAACCTTAATATTTCCACGACGATTTTCATGATCTCACCTCATCAATATTTTCTTGGCTTGGGTTCCCAGCGTGAAATGTCAACCGGTTTGCTGCCAAGAATTACGTTGTCGGCTTCCAGCCAGGCAAAAGTGTGCCGGAGCCATTTCGCATCGTCCCGATCAGGAAAATCCTGCCGGGCATGTGCACCCCGGCTCTCGGTTCGGTTCAGGGCACATGTCGCCGAAATAAAGGCGAGGTCCAGAAGATTTCCCAGTTCGAGGATTTCGAGCACATGCGTGTTGAATGCCTTACTCGGATCACCGGTTTTCACGCTTTTGTATCTCTCTCTCAGTTCACGCAATGAGTCAACAGCCCGGGTCATGTCGTCGTCGTTTCTGTAGATGCCCACCTTGGCCGTCATCACATTCTGCATCTCTTGTCTCAATTCTTCGCTGTCCGTGCCATCTCCTTTGCTTTTAAGCTCTATCAAGCGCAATTTTGCTGGCTCAACTGCGTCTGAAGGAAGACCCGAAAAGTCCGATTCTTTCACGAATTGCCCCATATGCTGTCCCGCCCGCCGGCCGTATACGATCAATTCTACGAGACTGTTCGTTCCCAGCCTGTTAGCTCCGTGAACCGAGATACAGGCGCACTCTCCCGCTGCATACAGGCCGTCGTAGGTATCGCCCTCTGCATCGGCTAGGACTCTGCCGTCAAGATCGGTGGGGATTCCCCCCATTGCATAGTGGGCGGTGGGGTGCACCGGGATGGGCCTTTCGACGGGATCGATACCTAAATAGGTGCGTGAAAACTCGGCGATGTCGGGAAGCTTCTCCTCGATGACTTCCCTTCCCATGTGCCTGGCGTCAAGATGGATGTAGTCATCCACAGAGGCATCTCCCTGGATTCCCCGGAATTCCCTGATCTCGGTTTGAATGGCACGAGCGATCATATCTCTGGGGGCAAGGTCAAGCAAGGTGGGGGCGTATTTTTCCATGAAGCGCTCCCCCCCTGCATTTCGGAGAATCCCGCCTTCTCCTCTAACTCCTTCTGTGATGAGGATTCCCAGGCTGCGTATCCCCGTAGGATGGAATTGGAAGAATTCCATATCTTCGAGCGGCACTCCCTTCCTGGCTAGAACAGCCTGTCCGTCTCCTGTATTGGCATAGGCATTGGATGTGATGCGAAACATCCGGCCGAAGCCTCCGGTGGCAAAGAGAACGGCTTTCGCCTTGAAAATATGGATCTCTCCGGTCGACAGGTCAAGGGCGACGACACCGCCGCACTTCTTTCCCTGGATCAAAACGTCCAGGACGTAGAACTCATCAAAAAAGGACACTTTGTTTTTGATGCACTGCTGGTACAAAGTTTGAAGAATCATATGGCCGGTACGGTCTGCTGCGTAGCAGGATCGACGAACCGGAGCTTCTCCGAAGTTGCGTGTGTGGCCGCCGAATTTTCTTTGATCGATGAGGCCTTCGGCTGTCCGGCTGAATGGAAGGCCTCTGTTTTCAAGGTCGTAGACGGCTCGAACGGCATCTTCCGCCAGCAGGACGGCAGCATACTGGTCTGCCAGATAGTCTCCGCCTTTGACGGTATCGAAAGCGTGCCATTCGGGCCTATCCTCTTCCAGATTGCCGAGTGCCGCTCCGATACCTCCCTGGGCGGCGCCGGTGTGGGACCGCACAGGATACAGCTTGGAGAGTACGGCCGTCTTCCCTTTTTTGCCGGCTTCGAGCGCCGCATAGAGCCCGGCCCCGCCGGCACCGATGATGAGAGCGTCGTATTCAAACATGGTCCTCACTTGACAGTGAAAAAAATGGCATTTTTACGATAATTACGAGTTTTCCGATTGTCAAGCTAAAATATTGACGGGCGTGCATTTTCGTTTCCATGATAGTTGTGAAATCATCCTAGAAGTTGAAATACATCCTTTGGACAGGAGTGCGCTTTCGTTCTGGCTCGGTCGCGTCCTGAGTTTCGAGAGCTTTAGAGCATCTCCTAATGCGATTTCTTGAATATAGAGATTATCTGAATGGTGTTTGACCTGGGATTGTGACTTCTCTAGAATGGGAAAAGGCCCTCTGCTTACATGCTTGCGCTGAGAGTGAGCGGGCATTCCTATGGAGAAAAAACATGAAAGACAGAATGAGATGGGAAAAAGATTCCCTCGGTGAGCTTTCTGTCCCTGCAGATGTGTACTATGGCATACATACTCTGAGGTCGGCTCGAAATTTTCCGATCAGCGGCATCAGGAACCCGACTTCTCTGCTGACGGCTGTTGTCCACATAAAAAAGGCCGCGGCGGAGACCAACAGGGACCTCGGCCGGTTGGATGCCTTGATAGCCGGAGCGATCGAAAAAGCCTGCGACAATATCCTTGAGGGAGGTCTGAGGGATCAATTCATTGTCGATGTTTTTCAGATGGGGGCAGGTACGTCTTTCCATATGAACTGCAACGAAGTGATTGCCAATCGTGCCGAAGAGATTCTGGGCGGCATAAAAGGGGAGTACAAACGCGTCCACCCCAACGATCACGTGAATATGGGACAGAGCACCAACGATGTTTTTCCAACGGCCATGCGCTTGGCTGTGCTGTCTCTCTTAAAGGACAGTCTCCAACCTGCCCTCCTCGAAATGGAAGACACCTTCCGTATCAAAGCCGAAGAGTTCGATGACGTGGTTAAATCGGGAAGAACCCACCTGCAGGATGCGGCTCCGATTCGATTGGGCCAGGAATTCAAAGCCTATGCCGAAGCGCTGCGCCGGGGGAGGATTTTTCTCGACATTTCGGCCGAATCCCTCTTGTATCTCGGGATAGGAGGAAGTGCGGTGGGAACGGGTTTGAACACCTCGGAGGAATACGCAGGGCTCATGGTTTCGAAGCTGTCGACACTGACCGGTTTCCCCTTGGTATCGGCAGAGGACTTGAGGGAGGCCATGCAGAGCATGCAGCCCATGACCGAAGTTGCGGCCGCTCTCAGGAATCTCGCCATCGAGCTGAACCGTATCGCTAATGACCTCCGCCTTCTCGCTTCGGGTCCGATGACCGGGCTGGCCGAAATTGTGCTTCCGGCAGTGGCTCCTGGTTCTTCGGCTATGCCGGGCAAAGTCAATCCTTCCATGCTGGAGATGCTGAATATGGTTTGCTATCAGCTCATAGGGTGCGACCTCGTCATTTCCGGCGCGGCCCAAGCCGGTCAGCTCGAGCTCAATGTCATGATGCCCGTCATTATCTTCAATCTGGATTTCATGATACGAATCCTAAGCAATGCTCTGAAGGAAGTAAGAGCGCGGTGCATCGAAAGCATCGAAGCCAATGCCGAGAGATGTCGTCTTTATGCCGAGCAAAGCACAGCTCTTGTCACAGCGTTGTCGCCGGCACTCGGCTATCAAAAAGCTGCAGAGTTGGCCGATAAAGCCTTGAGTTCAGGGAAGACATTGAGAGAAATCATTGTGAGTGAAGGCTTGCTCACCGGAGATGAGCTGGAAGCCGTTCTCGATCCGAAAAAGATGACCGAACCCGGCGCCCTGTTCTCACCCAAGCGGAATAAGAGCTGAGCATTTAAGGTAGAGTGATGAAAGTCCTTCTTGCCGGATACAATGTCGACAGCGAAGCCCTCAACGAACTAAAGACAATGCGTCCCGACCTCGGGAATATCACACCCGAGACTTTATCAGCCGCCTATGCACGCATTTCTCGAGATCCTCGTTCCGTGGACAAGCTGAGGGCGGCATCGAGAGAGGAAGTTGAAAGGGCCCGAAGGTCGAACCAGAACATCATCTTCAAGATGGGTCATCATTCGGTGGCCGAACATGCGGTATTCAATTTCGATATTATCGGCGTCAGTCGGCTGGCCATCGAAGAAATCGAGAAGTTTCGGCTGTGTTCCTATACCGAGAAATCGCAGCGTTACATCAAACTGGGAGATGATTACATCCTTCCCGATGAAGTGAGGAAATCGGGGCAGAAGCGCAAATTTCTGGAAACCGTCAAAGCTCAAAACGCCCTCTACAACTTTCTTTTCAAGAAACTCAGGCCCTTTTTCTTCGATAAGTATAAAGCGTTGGCCCAAAATCCCAGAAAGCATGCCTTGTTGAACGGCTGGGCCATGGAAGACGCACGCTATGTGTTGAGTCTAGCCACCTTAGGCCAGCTCGGGTTGACGGCCAATGCCCGGAACCTCGAGTTTCTTATTCGTCGGTTTGCTGCCAAGAATTTGGTAGAGATCGAAGAACTCAACCAAAAGATATACGCTCTGGCTAAAGAGGTCGCACCCTCGATCATACTTTTTACGGAAGCCAGCGATTTTGATACCAGGACCTATACAGATCTGCAAGAAGAAATCGGGCATGACTCAGAAAAGCCGCCCCGGTTTGCCGATAAGACAGCTGCTGTTGTGGATCATACGCCCGATGGGGATACGAGGCTGATCGCTGCTTTGATACACACTTCTTCTGCTCTTTCCTATAAGGGGTGCCTGCAAAAAGCAGAGGCTATGGATGATCGGGAAAGAAAAAACCTGGTACTGGCCGCCTTCCGTCATATGGAGTTTTTTGACGCTGTCCTCCGTGAGTTCGAGTACGTGGATCTGACTTTTGACCTTGTGGTATCGGCCACCTGTTTTGCCCAATTGAAGAGGCACCGCATCGCGACTCTGACCGCTCAACGATATGAGCCCGAACTGGGAGTGATGGTCCCCCCTTCGGTCAAGGAGGTAGGTGCAGAAAAACAGTTCCTGGACCTGATCGACCGGACCAATGCCGCCTACACAGCGCTCAAGAAGAATATGGATTCCGGCGCCGAATACATTCTCACCAACTCCCACAGGAGACGAGTCCTGATTAAACTCAATGCGAGAGAGCTGTATCACATCTCCAGGCTGAGAGAAGACTCCGCTGCCCAGTGGGATATCCGGAATATCGTTCAGGCAATGAGCCGGAAGGCCAAAGAAGCGATGCCTCTCACCTTTCTCCTGATCGGAGGAAAAGACGCCTACCCCGAAATTTACAGACGTATCTTCGCCAAACTCCCCAAAGCCATTCCCCCTAAGCCCGGGCAGTGATTTGGAGTCTGAGAATCGATCCTTATATAAGGAACACCCGGCGTCCTCTTACTTCCAGCCTGCCCTCAAAGTACAGCCGCACGGCCTCCGGATAAATGCGGTGCTCTTCCTTGAGAATTCTTTCGCTCAAGCTTTCTTCCGTGTCGTCCTGGAGTACGGGAACCACGGCCTGTATGACGATTGGGCCCATGTCGACCTCCGGCGTTACAAAATGGACTGTTGCTCCGGAGAATCTGACTCCCCAGTCAATGGCCTTTTGCTGGACATGAAGGCCCGGAAAAGCTGGAAGAAGTGCGGGATGGATGTTTAGAATTTTATTTGGGAAGGCGGCACAGAATTCCTGGGTGAGAATGCGCATGTATCCGGCCAGGCAAATGAGGTCGACATCTCTTTCCTTGATAACCTCCGTGATTCTCCGATCGTAATCTTCCCGGGAGGTGAAATCCTTCGGTTTTAGGTAGAGGGTATGGAGGGCATTCTTCTGAGCGAACGCCAGTCCCGGGGCTTCCTTCTTGTTGCTGAAGACAATGTCGATATCCGCATTGATCTTGCCTGCGATGACGGCACTGTGGATAGCCATGAAGTTGGACCCTCTCCCTGATAAAAAGACGGCGATCTTTCCTCTTTTTTTCGGGCTTCTGAATACGTCTTCTGTCATAGTCCCATCCTCCTGAATTCTTCAAAAAAAAAGCTGATGTATTCCCAATAAAAAATTATCTATCCGATAATAAGTTTTTTTACCCTGCAGGTGTGAGCATGGTTCATAGACCCCGGCGAAGAACATGTAGTCTGAAAGATATCGTGTGTGAGAAAGAATAAACGTGCGGAGTTCCGCAGGACCGAGAAAAACGGAGAGGAAATAGCGTATAAAATCTGAACTGAGCGTAGACATTTCTTCAGATTCATATCGATTTATATTATCAGGCACTCATTTTGTGATGAGCTTAGAACCGGATCATAATTCCCAATTTTACGGCAAACCCGCTGAAATCAATTTCACCCTCTTTGACGGCCCGGAAATTCTCTCCCTCCGGCTTTTCGGAAAGGATTTTGTATTTTCCCTGCCAGAAATCAAGGGATGAATCATACTCCTCGAAAAAAAAGAGGGATCCTGCTGAACCCGATTGATCTTTCCCTGTGAATCCGCTGAGCTTGGCTCCTCTCCAGGATCCTTCTATGAAGAACTGGATACCCGGTTCTGTCTCATAGAGAAGTCCCAGAGCCAGGAGATAGGCCGTATCCCGGGCTGTCGCCTCGAGACTGAGTGGATAACCGTATCGTTCGAGATCCGCTCTTTTTGTCGCTTCCCTCTCGACATAAGTGCCCCAGAGAAGCCCTCCTCCTCCCCTTAAATACATCCGGAAAGAGGTGGTGATCGGCTGGAAGTAATAGACCGTCAGGAAGAGCGGGATGGCACTCATTTTTGTCGGCTTCGCTCCTTCGAATGTCCCCAGGACTTTTTCGACCGTCAATGTCGTGTCCGATTCTGAAACATCGCCGAAGAGATAGCCGCTGGCTATGCCCGCAGCAAAACGAGAGCTGAGGAAAACGAGGAATTCGACTTCAAGGTTGTAGGCCAGGCTTATCTCGGATACTTCACCGCCGAGATAATTCCAGTTTTTCGTAGCCTCTGCATTCAGTATTTGCCATCGCTCCCAATCCTTGAGCGCTCCGTTGACGCCATCCGGACTCATGAATCCGAACCCGGCCGATAGCTTCAGACTAAACTCAACTCCTTGGCCGGGAGTTGCACACAAGAAGCCCAAAAAAATGACGGCGCAAACGGTCTTTATTTTTTTCACTTTACAATAATAATAAGGGCCTGCAAGAATTCATATGGCAGTGTATCAAGGAATCGCCCTCTTGTGAATGGGTGGCGATGTTCAAACATGGGTCTATCCTATAGTTTCATGGTGAAAATTTCCGGGATGGCCTTTTTCCAGGCTTTATAGGCTTTCGTAACCGGAACATTGACTACCTCGCGCCCACAATGATTGATGATGATGCTGTCGCCTCCGGTTGTGCCTATGACTTTGGCCGGTACTCCGATTTTCCCGGCGAGCCGAACAAGTGCTTCGAGATGGTCTTCGCCGGTTGTGACACAAATCCGTGACTGCGTCTCTCCGAAGAGGAGAGCATCCAGACGGAAGTCTTCATCTAAATCAATCCGGAATCCGATCTTCTCCTTACTCAAAAAGGAGCACTCCGATAGGCAGACAGCGAGCCCGCCCTCGGACACATCATGGGCGGAGAGAAGGAACCGCTTCGATGCGGCCTCCAGACACAGCCGTTGAACTTTTTTTTCTTCGTCGAGGTCGATCTGCGGAGGGATGCCTTTTTCCTGTTGGTGAAGGTGCTTGAGGTATTCGGATGCCCCCAGTTCTTCCTTGTTTGTTCCCAGCAGTAGGATGGAACTCCCTTTCTGTTTGAATCCCGGAGACAAGGCTTTATCGATATCATCCAGTATCCCGACCACACCCAGGACTGGAGTCGGGTGGACGGATTCGCCTTCCGTATCATTATAGAAGCTGACGTTGCCGCCCGTGACAGGGATGTCGAAAGTTCCGCAAGCTTCTGCTATCCCATCGATGACTTTTTGAAACTGCCACATTATTTCGGGTTTTTCCGGATTGCCGAAATTGAGGCAGTTGGTCACGCCCACAGGATAAGCGCCGACGCAGGCAAGATTCCGGCAGGCTTCTGCGACCGCAATCTTCCCTCCGGTCAGCGGGTCGAGAAAGGCATAGAGCGAGTTTCCGTCGAGAGCGATGGCCAGGGCTTTTTTCCTGTTCTTCAGACGCAGCACCGAGGCATCTGCGCCGGGGAGTAGAACCGTATTGACCTGAACCATGTGGTCGTACTGACGGAAGACCCATTCCTTGTCCGCTATCGTGGGTGATGCCAGAAGCTGCACGAGAGCAGTGCTGAAGTCGTCAGGCAAAGGAACGGGATCCATACGAATCTCGGTCTGGAGGTATGAGGGCTCGGTGCTGAGCCTCTTGTAGACCGGACAGAGGTTGACCACCGGATCGATGGGAATATCCACAACGGTTTCACCGCCGGCCTTGACCACCAGACGGCTGCTTCCGGTGACTCGGCCGATGATGACGGCATCGAGGTCCCATTTGGCGAATACCCGGCGTACTTCTTCCACGTGCTCCTTCCCTGCGACGATGAGCATCCGTTCCTGGCTTTCTGAGAGCATGATTTCGTAGGGTGTCATTCCCTCTTCCCTCTGGGGGACGAGATCCAAGTCGATTTCGATGCCCGCACCGGACTTCGAGGTCATTTCAGTTGTCGAGCAGGTCAAACCGGCTGCGCCCATATCCTGGATCCCGATAATCAAGCCCTGTTGCATGACCTCGAGACAGGCTTCGAGAAGGAGCTTTTCTTTAAAGGGATCACCCACCTGGACATTGGGGCGCTTGCGTTCCAGGTCCTCACCGAATTCGGCCGAAGCCATGGTCGCTCCGTGGATACCGTCACGCCCGGTCTTAGAGCCGACATAGAGGACAGGATTGCCAATGCCTTCAGCCTTGGCGTAGAAAATCTTTTCCTTCTCTGCCAAACCCAGGCAGAAGACATTGACGAGGGGATTGAGGGAATAGCAGTTGTTGAAATAGACTTCACCGCCCACGGTGGGAATCCCGATGGAATTCCCATATCCGGCTATTCCTGAGACCACCCCGTCCATGACGGCTCTATTTTTGGGCTTATCTAATGGCCCGAAGCGCAAAGAATCCATGACGGCCACGGGTCTGGCTCCCATGGTGAAGATATCTCTCAAAATCCCTCCCACTCCAGTGGCGGCACCCTGATAGGGTTCGATAAAAGAGGGATGGTTGTGGGATTCGATCTTGAATACGGCCGCCTGCCCGTCTCCGATATCGATAATTCCGGCGTTCTCTCCCGGGCCTTGAATAACATTCTTGCCCGATATTGGAAGCTTTTTGAGATGGATCTTGGAGCTCTTGTAACTGCAGTGTTCGGACCACATCAAGGAGAATATTCCGAGTTCGGTGATGTTGGGCTCTTTTCCGATGAGCTTTACGATCAGCTTGTACTCTTCTTCGTTTAAGTTGTGTTCGTCCAGTAGCTTTTTGTCGATCATCCTTTTCCCTTCAATCGATGGACATGGGTAATGATGGAATCGAAAATCACCCGTCCATCTTCACTTCCGAGAAGGGCTTCCGAAGCCCTTTCGGGATGGGGCATCATGCCCATTACATTTCCTTCCTTGTTCATCAGCCCTGCGATACTGTCCAGCGATCCGTTGACATTGGCCCCTTCGCTGACCCGGCCGTCAGCGTCGACGTAACGGAAGACGACCTGATCGTTTCTCTTGATCTCTTCAAGGGTCACTCGATCCGCATAATAGTTGCCGTCAAAATGAGCTATAGGAATCTTGAGGACATCGTCCTGACGGGCCCGATTGGTGAAGGCTGTGGAGTTGTTTTCCGCCCGGATGTGTACATGCTGGCACAGAAATTTCAGGTTTTTGTTGCGAAGCATGGCGCCCGGAAGTAGTCCCAGTTCCAGGAGAACCTGGAATCCGTTGCAGATACCGAGGACGAGCCCCCCTTTTTCGGCAAAGGCCCTCACTTCCTGCATCAAAGGAGAAAACCTGGCTATAGCGCCGGACCTCAAATAGTCCCCGTACGAAAACCCGCCAGGCAGCACCACGCAATCCACACCTTGCAGGTCATGTTCTTTGTGCCACAAGAATCGTACGTCTTGGCTTAAGACATCCCTGAGCACGAAAAACGTGTCGTAATCGCAGTTCGATCCCGGAAATATGACCACACCGAATTTCATGATTTTTTTACTCCGTATCCTGTAAGCTCTCTCAATTCTGCCGCGTGTATTCGCAAAAGGGAGCTTGGTCCCTCATAAAATATTCTTCTCTTGGTCCTTCGGCATCGCCGGTTCCAGGGCTCATCCTTACCGGTAAAGGTTTTCGAAGGCGGCTGCAAAAATTGTGTCTTGACGTCTATTTTTATTCAAGGATCTGATAAGTAAATTTTTCAATGATCGGGTTGGCCAGCACCTTGTCCGCAATCTCGGAGATAAGGTTGTCCGTTTCTTTCTGGGACATGTCCGCGATCTCCAGCTCGAAGACTTTTCCTTGACGAACGTCTTTCACAGAATCATAGCCGAGAGTATGGAGTGCGTTTTTGACCGTCTGCCCTTGAGGATCCAACACGCTGTCCTTGAATGATACGAGTACTCTAACTTTCATCGGATAGCACCTTTGCAAAGATGTAGTCTATTTTTTCCAGGTAAGGCGCGAGGGAGAAGCAATCTTCGATTTCTTCAGTGGTAAGCCTTTTTGCGATATCCTTATCGGAGATGAGAAGGTCTTTGAAGTCTTTTCTCTCATCCCAGGCCTTGAGGCTGTTCCGCTGGACCAGTCTGTAGGCTTCTTCGCGCGAAAGCCCCTTGCCGGTCAGCGCGAGTAAAACCCTCTGTGAAAAGACGAGCCCGCGGGTGAGGTTGATGTTTTCACTCATTCTATCGGGGTGGACCACCCAGTTGGAGATGATGTCCGTCATCTCGGCCATAAGGAAATCCGTGATGATGAAGGAGTCGGGAAGAATCACTCTCTCGGCGGAGGAATGGGAGATATCTCTCTCGTGCCACAGAGGAATGTTCTCCAATGCCACCTGGAGATTTCCCCGCGGTATCCGGGCCATGCCCGAGATTCGTTCCGTGCGGACCGGATTTTTCTTGTGCGGCATGGAAGAAGATCCTTTCTGACCTTTGGTGAAAGGCTCTTCCAGCTCGAGGACCTCTGTCTTCTGATGGTGCCGGATTTCCTGGGCGAACTTATCGAGAGATGCGCAAATCAGAGCCAGGACTCCTATAACCTCGGCATGCCTGTCCCTCTGAAGAACCTGGGTGGAGACTTTGGCAGCCTTGAGACCGAGCTTTTTCAGGGCGATTTCTTCGACTTTCGGATTCAGGTGAATGTAGGTTCCCACAGAGCCGGAGATGCGACCGCAGCTGATATTATCCAGGGCATGAGATATCCGATCCAAGTGCCGGTTGAGTTCCTCGTACCAGACAAGGAGCTTGACGCCGAAAGTGATGGGCTCGGCATGGACGCCGTGAGTGCGTCCGACCATGACCGTTTTTTTATGTTTGAGGGCCGTTTCTTTGATGACATTCCTGAGCACAGCCAGGTCTTTTCGGATTTTTTCCAGGGACTCCTTAATGAGAAGTGATAAGGCCGTGTCCACAACATCATAGGAAGTGAGTCCCAGATGGACGAACCGCGAATCCTCGCCCACGAACTCGCTGACCGAAGTCAGGAAGGCGATGATATCGTGCTTCACTACGTTTTCTATCTCATCGATCCTCTCGACCGTGAAGGACGCCTTTTCTTTGATCCGTTTCAAGGCATCTTCAGGAATCTCTCCCATTTCATGCCAGGCATCACAGACGGCCATCTCTACGTCCAGCCACTTCTGGTAACGGTTTTGATCCTCCCAAATGGCTCCCATCTCGGGGCGGGTGTAGCGTTTGATCATTGCGGATTCCTTCTTGTGAAATAGAGGGCAAATCATAACAACTCCCGTCTATCGTGTCAATCAATGAGCTGATTAACTATCTGCGGGAAAACCCCCCATAAGTATATTTTGCATTTTGTGTATTGACATCAGATACAAATTGGTGTAGCATTGCCAATGTAAAACTGTAGTTTTCTAATTAGAAACGAAGTAGGACTTTCAAAAGAAAGGCTGGAGTGAACTAAAATCAGTCCTTTCTTTCTTTTTTTTTACCCAAAGAATCTACTCGAGAAAAAAAGTATTCATAAGCGACCTTACTGGAGATTGTGCCAGCGTAGCTCAGTTGGTAGAGCAGCTGATTTGTAATCAGCGGGTCGGGGGTTCGAATCCTCTCGCTGGCTTTTGAAAGAAGAGTTTAGGTTATTGGGCTTTTTTTTTAATATATATAATTGATAGAGATAGGGCAGCCCAATGACTTTTTTAGTTACAGTGGCATTTTTGGGCAGGTACCAAAGTGGCCAAATGGGGCGGGCTGTAAACCCGCTG
>JAFGNQ010000061.1 GCA_016926925.1 Candidatus Aminicenantota bacterium | reverse complement strand
GTTTTTTCTTCCTTTATCGGTTCTTTGCTGACTTTCTCTTTCTGTTCTTCGTCTTTACTCATTCTGACTCCGACCTCCTCGTTAATACCTCTTGCCAGCAATTCTCTTCTGTCTTCTTATCCGACAATCAGATAGCTGGTTCCGGGTGCGATACAAAAGAACCCCAGTAGCTTACCAAAATTCGGGTAAAAAATAAACACCCTATTCGCTATTATGCTTCGCGCCTTCTCTGGACTGGTCAAAGCAATTTGTGTATGATCTGGAAAGAATGTTTGTTTTGTATTCATTTCTTTTGTTTTTTGCGATGCTTGTCTATTATCCCGTCTACTATATAAAGTTGCGTATAATACGGAGGGAAAGTCTCCATTTAAAAAAACGTATGGGATTTGGACTTCAAAAAAGTGAGCGGAAAGGAAAATCTCTCTGGATTCATGCGGTTTCTGTCGGGGAAGTCCTCTCGCTCAGGAATCTCATCCTCAAGCTCAGAGAGAAGCATCCTGATTGGGTCATACGTTTATCCACACTGACACAAACGGGTTTTAAGATGGCCGGCGAAAAACTGCGCGGTTTGGACGATATTTTCTATGTCCCTTTGGATTTCAGGTGGAGTGTGCGTCGATTTTTCAAGGTGTTGGAGCCCGATCTTTTCATTCTGGCCGAATCCGAATTCTGGCCGAATCTGCTGAGAGCTGCAAAAAAATGGACCGGAGGTGTCCTTCTTATAAACGGGCGCATTTCGCCTCGCTCGGCTGGCCGCTACCATAAGTACAGATATTTTGTGGCCAAGATTCTCAGAAACATTGACTTCTGTCTCGTTCAAACTGAACGAGATAAAGAAATTCTTGAAAACCTGCATATGGATAAATCATGCATCGAAGTGAGCGGCAATCTCAAAACGGATATCGCCCTTCCTCTGTATACCGATGGGGAGATTGAGTCCTTCAAGAGGGAGATGAATATCCCTTCATCACACTGCGTCCTGGTGGCGGGAAGCACGCATAAGGGGGAAGAGGAACGGCTCTTGGCGGCGTATGTAGAGGCAAAAACCCGAAGGCCCGACATTCTCTTGATTCTGGCTCCCCGGCATCTGGATCGTGTGGGTGAGGTGGAATTGCTCTGTGTCAAATCGGGGTTGAAGGTGGCCAGAAGGACCTCGCTGGGCCCCGGAACTTCTTGGGAAGTGCTGGTCTTGGACACCCTGGGCGAATTGACGCGATTCTATGCCGTTTCCGATATCTCTTTTGTCGGAGGGAGCCTTGTCTCCAGGGGAGGCCAAAATTTGCTTGAGCCTGCCTTTTACAGCAAGCCTGTTTTCTTCGGGCCTCGAATGGACAATTTTGCCTTTTTTGCAGATACATTTGTGAAATCTCATGGAGCCCGGATAGTCGAATCACAGGAGGATCTTGTCCGAATGTTCTTGCTGATGGACAGCGACACTCTGAGTGAGATGGGATCGAAGGCCCGTGGGCTCTTGACTTCATTGCAAGGTGCGACAGACAAAACCATCGCCCAAATTGAGTCCATGATGGGTGAATAGAAAGGAGATCGATGAAAAAAACAATCACGCGTCGCGATTTTCTTAAAGAGTCGTCCCGTATAGCGGCTGTCTCCGGATTAGGCGGGTGCGGAATTCTGATGAAGGGATGCCGTTCGAAAGAAGAGTTCGATCTGATCGTTAGGAACGGCCGCATATACGATGGCTCGGGGGAAACCGCTTTTATAGCGGATATCGGAATCAAAGGCGGCACGGTCGCAAAAATTGGAAAGATTTCCGGCTCAAAGGGAGTTTTGGTGCTGGATGCCAAGGACTTGGCTGTCTGTCCCGGATTTATCGATGCCCATGATCATACCGATATCGGACTTTTAGTGAATCCAAAAGCGGAGAGTTCGGTTCGACAAGGCATAACGACTCTGGTCAGCGGGAATTGCGGCTCTTCGCCGTTTCCCATCCCCGATGCAAGCTTTGAAGAGAGCCGGGAGGAATTGAAAGAGGCCTATGATCTGGATTTGAACTGGCGGGATATCCATGGTTTCTTTTCCAGGCTGGAAGAAAGCGGGATGGCAGTCAATTACGCGACTCTCGTCGGCCAGGGAACGATCCGGGGGGCTGTCGTCGGATTCCATGACAGACCTCCTGAAGCTGATGAATTGGAAAAAATGAAATCTCTGGTCGAAGAAAACATTCGGGGCGGAGCGATCGGTCTGTCGAGCGGCCTTGAATATGCACCCAGCAGTTACGCCAAAGCCGATGAGATCGTGGAGTTGTGTCGAACCGCCGCGGCCAATGGCGGCCTGTATGCCACTCACATGAGGGATGAAAGCGACTATTTGATCGAAGCTTTGGATGAAGCGATCGATGTCTCCAGAAGAACGGGTATAAGACTTCAGATCTCTCACTTCAAAGTCGCTTATCCGCGCAACTGGCACAAAATTGATGAAGCATTGGTCAAAATAGAAACAGCGGCTAAAGAGGGGATTGATCTATTTTGTGACCGCTATCCCTATACTGCCGGTGCCACGGGACTCAGCAGCATGAACTTTCCTCTTTGGGCCAAACAGGGGACTGCGGATGAATTTCTAGCGCGTTTGAGGGATCGTTCTCTGGAGAAAAAGTTTCGCGTTTTTCTGGCGGAGAGGGAAAAAAAGCTTGGTTCTTGGGACAAAATCGTCATTTCATCTGTTCATACTGAGAAAAACCGGAAGTTCGAGGGAAAAAGCATCAGCGAGGGCGCTGCCGAAGCGGGCAAGGATGTTTTCGAGTTCATCCGGGATCTGTTGATCGAGGAAGAGGACCGTGTCGGCCAGGTCATCTTCATGATGAGCGAGGATAACCTGAAGAGGATTTTGAGCCACCCTCTTGTGGGCGTGGGCTGTGATGGGTCCGCTCTGGCTGCCTACGGATCGCTGAGCAGAGGGAAACCCCATCCCCGCAGTTACGGGACTTTCCCCAGGGTATTAGGCAAGTACGTCAGGGAAGAAAAGATATTGCCCATGCAGGAAATGGTGAAGAAAATGACCGCAGTTCCCGCCAGCAATTTTGGATTCGCACAGAGGGGGATGCTCAAACCCGGCTATTTTGCCGACCTGGTTATTTTCAACGAGAACACGCTCATAGACAAAGCGACATTCAAAGAGCCCCACCAGTATCCCGAAGGGATCGAATATGTCATCGTCAATGGACAGGTGGTTATCGACAGAGCTGAACATACCGGGAATCTGCCGGGAAAAATCCTTCGAAGGCAGGCATGATTCAATGCCTTGCATTCTCAAACATTCGATAATTTCATTGATACTGATCAGGATGAGACCGGCCGTTTCAGGGCTTTTTCTCTTTATATGCATCGGTTTACTCTGTCCAGCTGTAAGCCGGGATGATAACCAACCTTCTCTATCGAGGAGTGAGGCTGATCTGGAATTCCGTGCTCTGAATCCCGGAGAGGTCGTTAAGGCAACTGTAAAATCCACGTTCGAGGTCATAAGAGCTCAAATCCGTTTTGACGGGAAGACCTTTTCCATGGGAAAGGGAATCCATCCCGGTGATCTTTTCGCTCTGATCGGTCTGGACCTGGGGCTTAAGCCGGGCGTGTACCCGGTGGAGTTCACGGTTGTCTATGTTGACGGGCAGTACGAACGGATAAAAAAAGAGGTCAGGGTGATCTCCAAGGATTTTCCGGTGAAAAAGCTCTGGGTCGATGAAAGATATGTCACGCCTCCCGAAGAGGTTTTACAAAGAATCAGGGAAGAGTCCGAGATTTTAAAATCCGTTTATGCCATTTTCACTCCCGGCTGGCTGGGGGAAGGGGTGTTCGTCCTGCCCGCAGAGGGTAATGTCGTGCCCAATTTTGGAGAACGGAGGATCTTCAACGACAAGCCTCGGAACGCACACAGCGGAGTCGATATATCCTCTCCTTCGGGGACTCCGGTCATCGCTTCGAATTCGGGAAAGGTTGTTCTGGCTTCGAACCTTTACTTTGCTGGAAATACGGTTATCATCGATCATGGGCTGGGTGTTTTTACACTCTACTGCCACTTCTCCAAATTCAAGGTCAAAAGGGGAGATCTTGTCCAAAGAGGGGAGATCATTGGAGAAGTCGGCTCAACAGGAAGAGTGACCGGTCCCCACCTTCACTGGGCGGTCAAGGTTCTTGGGGCGCGCGTCGATCCGTTTTCCCTAGTGGATCTCGAGTTCCAGCCTTAAGTTCACCGCAGTATTGCGTACCCATTTAAAGCATATGAATTTGAAGGGATCACTCTTGCCATCAGTTTCGGTTGGAATTTTTTGCGAACCGCTCTTCTATTTCAGGTAGGCGGCCAGCCAGTCGAGCACGGTCTTCCACCAGAGCTCTGCATTTTGCGGCTTTGAGATGAAGTGATATTCATCGGGGAAGTAGAGAAATTTCGAGGGAACTTTCATCCGCTGCAGAGATGTGAAAAGCTGGAATCCCTGCGTGACGGGAACCCTGAAATCATACTGCCCGTGAACGACAAGGCAAGGGGTTTGGAAGTTTTGGACAAAATAACTGGGAGACCACTTGGCGTACATCTCGGGGTTTGTCCAGGGTGCTCCGTGAAATTCCCATTGAGGAAACCAGAGCTCCTCGGTGGCCCCGTACATGGACCGGAGATCATAAACACCGGCGTGTGATATGAGACAGTTGAAGCGCGATGTATGGCCTTCGATCCAGTTGATCATGTAGCCGCCGTAGGATGCGCCGGCAGCTCCCAATTTTTGCTTATCGATAAACGGGTATTGATCCAGAACATGGTCCAAGCCCAGCAGGATGTCCTGGAAAGGCTTCCCGCCCCAGTCACCGGTGATCGAGTCCGTAAAATCCTGACCGTATCCGGTGCTGCCGTGGAAATTGATCATGGCTACGACATATCCGGGGGCAGCGAACATCTGCGCATTCCATCGGAAATGAAAATCGTCATACCAGGCTCCTTGAGGCCCCCCGTGTATGAGCATTACGAGAGGATATTTCTTCTGAGGATCGAAATGGGGAGGGCGGACGAGAAAACCGTGAACTTTATCTCCCGCAGCGCCCTGAAACCAAAATTCTTCAGCCGCATTCATCTCGAGCTTTGCCAGGATTTTTTCGTTTGCGCCTGTGAGCTGAGATATCTTTTTTGAGGCCAAGTCGAGTGCGTAGATTTCCGAAGGTTGATTCATGGATTGTTTGAGGAAAACAGCTTTCCGTTCGTCAGGAGTCAGGTCCACCGAATTCAGAGTGTGTCCTTTCAGGATGGGTTGAATGTTTTTGTCTTGAAGAGACAAGCGGGAGAGTACCGTCCTTCCTTCTCTCTCATAGGTGATGTAGATGGAGGAGCTGTCTTTTTTCCAAACGATCTCATCGACCGAGGCATCGAGTCCCTCCGTCAGGCTTTTCATTTTCTGTGTTTGTCTGTCAAAAAGGATGAGAGTAACCTTATCCGCTTCGAATCCCGGCCTGGCCATTGCCCTGAAAGCGATAAAGCGTCCATCCGGAGAATAATGAGGGCTGTTGTCGTTGGCTTTGTTGGTAGTGATGGGTATGATTTCGCCCCCTTCGACCGGTGTGAGGAAAAGGTCGTTGTTGGTGCCTAATCCCATCCGCAGCTCCGGATCGATGTTCCTGACGAAACAGATTTCGGTGCCGTCGGGCGAAAAAGCGTAATCTTGACTGCTTCCCAGGGAAATGGGAGGTGTGTCGAAATCTCCGGGTGTTACTTCCCGGGGCTCTCCGCCGTCCGCTGAAACGACAAACAGGTGGCTTCGCTTGCCTTCGCGCCAGGCATTCCAATGGCGGAACAAAAGCTCATCGAACAGCTGCGCTTTGACCTGGCTTTCTTCTTTCTCCGCATCTCTTTTTTTGTTGCAGTCGTCTGTTGTGCAGTCCGGGTAAACTGATGAGAGAAAAGCCAGATGTTTTCCGGTCGGCGACCAGATCACACCCGAAGCTCCGGTCGCAATATCCGTCAACGGATAGGCTTCGCCTCCCTGGAGATCGATCATCCAGATTTGAGGTGTGGCTTTTCTTGTCGAGATGAAGGCGATCTTTTTGCCGTCAGGAGACCATCTGGGATTGAAGTCTGCCTTGGGGCTGGAAGTGAGCTGCCAGGGATTCCCCCCTTCGAGAGGTGAAATCCAGATATCGCTGTTGCTGGTGTTCTTGGTTTTGTCCATTTCTGTTACGACAAAAGCGATGAACTTTCCGTTGGGGGAGATTTGCGGATCACTGACCCGCTTGATTTGGATGAAATCGTCGAATCCCAGGGGTTGTTTTTCACTTCCCGCTGCATACAGGGCAGTGCCCAAAATCAAAACTGCAGCTATGGCTGAAATGCGTCTCATCACTCCTCCTTTTTAAATACTTCTTTCTGTTGATTCTAAGTCTATGCCCATTGCCGCC
>JAFGNQ010000060.1 GCA_016926925.1 Candidatus Aminicenantota bacterium | reverse complement strand
TTGACCAGGCTCAGGCGGATATGATCGTCGCGGTAGACAAGGGTGATGAGCACATCGATCCGGTCCAAATAATCTTTGAGCTCGATAGGAATTCCCTTCTCATCAAACAAGGGTTCTTCGCTCTTCAAAGAGGCGCTGAACCAGACCTCAACCCCTGCTCTTTGGGCAAAATCTTTGAATTTTTGAAGATCCTCGACCGTAGATCTGGCAAAATCATAGCCGTCCACTATGATGGCATCAGCGGGGAAGTTCCCGCAGTCGATCATCGCTTCAATGCTCTTCAATACCTGTCCCGTTTGGGCGGCGTCCTGTTTGAAATTCATGATCACGCGGTTTCGGATGATCTCATTATGGATATCCAGAGCCGACTTCAACTGCCGCTTCAAAGCGATCTCTCTAAAGATATCTTCGTACCAGCCCATTATGTAATCCACACGGCTGGCATAGGAGACATGGATTACAGGCTTCTCTTGAAACAGTTTGTCGGTGGCGATGTGGACAAGACATGCCGTTTTCCCGACGCCCTTCCGGGAAGCCAGCACTCCCAGGTTTCCCTTACCCAGGCCGCCGTGAATAGATTTCTCGAGAATGCGTAAAGGGCTCCTTCTGACAAGTTCTTTTTCAATCATCTTCCCGCCTCCTTGACATTCATGAAGGAAACTCCTTCCGTTCCTTTTCCAGATATTCCGATCTTAAAGCCTCGGCAATTTGGGCCGGGATCTTCCCGTATTTTAAAAATTCCATAGTGAATTCCGCCTTTCCCTGAGTAAGAGAGCGGAGGGTTGTGGCATAACCGAACATCTCGCTCAAAGGCACCTCTGCATCCACCCTAACAAAGTTACGCTCCTCGGTCGAACTGATGATGATTCCCCTCCTCTGAGTGATGCTGGAAAAAACATTCCCGATGAACTCCGACGGTCCTTCCACGGAAAGTTTCATGATGGGTTCGAGAATATTGGGTTTGGCTTTCATATAGACCTGCCTGAAAGCCTCTCTGGCTGCAGCCTGGAAGGCTATGTCCGAGGAATCGACGGGATGGTATTGGCCATCTGTGAGAACGACGCGCACATTCGTAATCGGAGAGCCGATGAGCGGTCCTTTTTCGATGGCTTTCCGAAATCCCTTATCGCACGAGGGGATGAATTCCTTGGGGATGCGTCCTCCCTTAACGTCATTCACGAATTCGTAGGGACCCTCATTGAAAGGCTCGATGTAACCTTCGACCCGGCCGAACTGGCCGGCACCTCCGGTTTGCTTCTTGTGTGTGTGGTCGAATTCGGCTCTCTGACTGACCGCTTCACGATAAGCAACCTGTGGCTTACCTGTCTCGACTTCCGCTTTGTATTCCCTCTTCATCCTCTCTATGTAGACATCCAGGTGAAGCTCTCCCATGCCCTGAATTATCGTCTGTTTGGATTCGGGGTCGACATACGTTCTGAAGGTGGGATCTTCCTTGGTAAACCTGTTCAATGCTTTTGCCAGGTTGTTCGAACTTTTTGTGTCCACAGGTTGAACCGCCAGCGAGATCACCGGATCAGGAACAAAAATCGAGGTCAAGGAATAATTAAGACCGGGAGTGACGAATGTATCGCCCGAGTGGCATTCGATACCGAAGAGCGCAGCAATGTCTCCGCTCACCGCTCGCGGGATGTCGGCCATCGTGTCGGCATGTATCTTGACCAGACGGCCGACGCGGAATGTATCCTGAGAACGCGTGTTGTAAAGCTTATCTCCCTTTTTGATCTCCCCCTGGTAGATACGAATATACGTAAGCTGGCCGTAGGGACCGTCTTCCAATTTGAAGGCCAGCGCCACCGCCCCGGTCTCCGAATCGGATTCCAATCGGACCTCTTTTCCGTCGTTGTTCATGTCTTTAGCGAAGTTTGCGACATCATCCGGATTGGGAAGATAGCGTACGACGGCATCTAAAAGAGGTTGAACCCCCTTGTTCCTGTAGGCGGATCCCATAAAAACGGGGATCAGCTCCCGGTTTACGGTTCCTTTTCGGACAGCGAAATGAATGAGATCATCTGTCTCGCGCCCATCGAGGATGGCTTCCATGAGCTCATCGGAAAATAGGGAGGCGGCATCGAGCAGTTCCTCTCTCCGCTTTTGAGCTTCTTCCTTTAATTGGGAGGGAATCTCTTTGATCAGGACGATTTCGCCGTCCGGACCGTCGAAATAGATGGCCTTCATCGTCACAAGATCCACGACACCCTCGTGCTTGTCCTCGAGTCCGATAGGGATTTGCATCAAGACGGCGTTGTGACCGAGTCGTTCTCTGAGCTGGTCTTTCACTTGGAAAGGGTTGGCTCCGACTCTATCCAATTTATTGATGAACACAATTCGGGGAATATTGTAGCGCCGCAACTGCCGGTCGACACTGATTGTCTGCGACTGAACTCCTCCGACCGAACAAAGAACCAAAATGGCGCTGTCCAGTACACGAAGGGACCGCTCGACCTCGATGGTGAAATCCACATGCCCCGGTGTGTCGATAATGGTGATCACATGATCACGCCAGTTTACGGTAGTGGCCGCCGAAGTGATGGTGATCCCCCTCTCCTTCTCCAGTTCCATCGAATCCATGGTGGCTCCCACCCCGTCCCGTCCACGAACTTCATGGATTCTGTGAATCTTTTTTGTATAAAATAGAATCCGCTCGGTCAGAGTCGTCTTCCCGGAATCGATGTGCGCACTGATCCCTATATTCCGCATCTTCTCTCTTAGCGTGTTCATCTGTATACAATCCTCAATCACTGTTTTTACTCAGGGGGAAAAATTATCATAAGAAAGGCAAATATTATCGTATTATTTTACTCGATTATAGGGAATTTGGCAATAGATATTTGCATCGGACACGGCCTCACAGCCGGCTCGTTTATTTGGAAATAAGGCGTTTGAAATTGAGGAGCGAAAAGGACAGGACCACAACAGTAATCGCTCCCAGAATCAACAGGTCATGACTGAAATAGGCGATCCCGTTTCCCTTGAGAAAGATTTCTCGAATGATCTGGATGAGGTAGCGAAGCGGGTTGATATCGGCCAGCCATCGCAAAGCAGGGGGTATGTTCTGCAAGGGCGTGAAAAGACCTGAAAGCATCAGGAACATGACCATGGAAAACCAGCTGAAAAAGAGGGCCTGCTGCTGGCTTGAACACAGCGTTGAAATCAGGAGGGAGTAGGACAGGACGGCAAAAAGGAAAATCACTGCCGCCAGTAACAGAAACAGCAGGTTCCCTCGAAGCGGGATTCTGAAAACCAGGAGCACGACGACAATCCCGATCCCCATCTCGATGAGTCCCAGGATGGCCATCGGAAGGGCCTTGCCGATATATATTTCGATCGGGGTCAAGCGGCTGATCAGAAGAGTGTCCATGGTCTGTTGTTCCTTTTCACGGACCAGACCGATAGAAGTGAGGAACATGGCAATGATCGTCAGCAAAAGGGCCACTATTCCCGGCCCCATATAATTGATACTGGTGAGATTGGGGTTATAGCGGATTAAAGTATGGCTGTTTATGGGAGGTTTCAGTCCCCTCTTGCCGATATCTTCTAAAATGTATTTCTTGGTGATGCCGTTGAAGTAGCCGGCTGCGATCAATGCGGTATTGGAATCCGAACCGTCCATGAGAATCTGAATCTCCGGATAGGGAAAAGCCTTACTCTTTCCTTCATGCCCATCCCGCATGATAATGATGGCGCGCACTTCTCCTCTTTTAAAAACCTCTATATAATCCTCCGGCCGGCGGGTGACCCTCTTGACATCGAACAATGAAGAACTGTCCATCCTGGCTATCACCCTCTGGGCAGCTTTATTCACGGAAAGATTCACAACCTGAACCGGTATGTTCTTGATATCGGTCGTGACCACAAACCCGAGAATGATGGTCTGTATGACCGGCGCCACGAACATGATGAACAGCATCTCCTTCTGACGGAAAATCTCGATCATCTCTTTTCGCAGCAGGTAGAGAATCCTCATCGGCTGGCTCTTCTTTCTCGAGAGAATTTTGCTGAGGCAACATTTATCAGGACAAGGCTGAATCCGAGGAGGATCAACCCTTCCCGAAGATAATGCTTGAGGGTGCCTCCCTTCAAAACAACCCCTCGAATGATACGGAGAAAATAGGTTGCCGGAACAATAGAAGAGAAGGCACGCAAGAGCGGGCTCAGAGCATCCAGGGGAAATATGAAGCCGGAGAGCAGAATCGATGGCAGCATCGTTATCAGGAGGGTAGCGATCATGGCCACCTTTTGGGAGGCGGCCAAGGTGGAGATCGTGATCCCGAGCGACAACCCGGAAATGACGTACACTATGGAGAACAGCAAAAGGATCAATAGGTTTCCTCTGATCGGGATCCCGAATCCGAACTTGGCTACGAGCATGATGACAGTGCCTTCAAGCAAAGCCACAACCACATACGGCAGGGTCTTCCCGATGATGATCTCCCTGGATTTCAAGGGAGAGATGAACAGGAGTTCGATCGAGCCCGATTCTTTTTCGCGGGCCACACTCAAGGAGGTCAGCAAAGCGGAAATCATGATCGTGATCACCGCCACCAGTCCTGGAATGATAAAATAGGAGCTTTTCACCTCCGGATTGAAATACATCTTTGTGCTGACTCTCAGAAGTTGACCGAGACTGTTCCTTCCGGAGAGGAAATCGAGGAGGACCATCTCGTTGTACTGATGGACGACATTGGCGATGTTGGAATCGGAGCCGTCGATGACCGCGGCCACATTGGCTGTTCGACCCGTTCGGAGATGGGCTGAAAAATCCTGCGGTATATGAAGATATTGCTTGATGAGACCCGCTCGAAGCATTGTTTCGGCCTGTTCAAGAGCATTGGCTCCATCGGCAGCTCCCTTTTCCAGAGGGATCAAGACATAATAGGAGTTGTTGGCAAAAGCCTGGATGAGATTCTTGGACAGTTCGCTGTGGGAGTCGTCGATCACCACCGTCTCGATTTTTTTCACGTCAAAAGACAGGGCAAATCCAAAGATGAATATCTGAAGAAGCGGTAGGGCAAAAATGACGATCAGACTCCGCGGGTCCCTGATTATATGAAAGAACTCTTTGGTAATGACGGCCTTAATGCGTTTCATGACTTTCCACTGCCCGCTTGAATAGGATCTCTATAGAATCCACTCCTTCCCTCTCCAGCAGGGAAGACGGCTCGCCTTCTTCGATGATGTTTCCTCTATGGATGATGATGATCCGGTCGGCATACTCGGCCTC
>JAFGNQ010000059.1 GCA_016926925.1 Candidatus Aminicenantota bacterium | reverse complement strand
CTCCCGCCTGGTCCACAGCCCCGACCGCTATGACATCGAAACCGTCCGAGGGTGCGATGATGTGGCCCCATGCTTCTGCTCGCTCGTTTCCTACGGCGTTGACAACTACGACTCCCAAACTTGTCGCACGATTGGCTGCTATGGTCGTAACAGCCGTCTGCCCATCCATGTCCTGAAAGGTGTACCAATCAGTGTAGCCCAGGGAAGAGGAAATGACTTCAGCGCCCAGCGCCTCCGCCCATTCCACGCCGGCCACCCAATAATCTTCTTCGATAGGCTGTTCGAATAAAGAGGTTTCCGTCTTTCCCAGGATGAAACTTGCCTGGTAGGCCGGACCGATGAGTTCTCCGGGTTTGTACCCTCCGAGTACGGACCACGTCCCGGTGCCGTGGGAATCCGAGTAGTCCTCAGGATTCTCCACCTCCTGTTCGACGTCGCTGTCATTGTTGACGAAGTCCCATTCAGCGATGACATGCGCCTGCCGGAAGATTTCGTGGCTTTTTCGGAATCCTGTATCGAGCAGGCAGACAACAACATTTTTGCCGCTGAATCCGGACTCATGGAGAGGGATGACGTTCATCTGGTCCAGTTGGCCGAAAGAGGGCCCGTAATCCAAACTAAGACTTTGGAGACTGCCCGTTTCCGATTTCTCTGATACGGACAAGGAAGGGGTGCTTCTCCTGAAGGACATCACCAGATCGATTTTGCGAACAAAATCGCAGTTCCCGAGGAATTGCAATTGAGCCGCCGTGATCTCGGCACTCAAAGCGTTCAGCCAGCGTGATACTGTCCGCACCCGCTTTACCTCGGGAATGATTTGATCGATGTAGGAAGCATAGAGAGGAGCATCGTGCTCGTCGATGAGATCGGCCTGGCTGCGTACCTTTGCTCTCCGCCAGAGGCAGTGAGGAAGTAAATCCTGTTGGATCTCTTCCTGTTTTCTCCGGGAAAGGGTCTGTGAGACAGTGCCCTTATCTCTAAAATAGATCCAAACCGTGACGGATCCATCGGTGTTCCCCGAAGAAAGAATCTTTGCTTGGAGCCTGGCGCTGATTTTGGGTGTGAATACCGACCCGAGAGCGGGATTCCGCCTTTTTTTTTGTGCGACCGAGCCTGAGGCGGTCAACAAAAACAGGAAGCATACAAACATGCCCAGTGTGATGCGAGAGGATGAATGCTGCAAAGCGGAGATTAACTCTGCTCTCTTCGGTTTCTTTTTCGATGCGTATTCGATCATGGCAAAACCCGCTCTAAGCCTGTTGGAAGCCGTCTAGCCTAATCGGAAAAGATTTGGGCGGAAAATACTTCAATTTTAGCCTTCTTTTTCCATTCGTCTGTCGGTAAGCCGGCTTTGATGCAGGTGTGGTTCAAGAAAGTTTCCAAGTCCCAATCCCATTCCACGGGTACCTGCGGCAGGAGCAGGCCCTTGTGGTGCCCTTTGGTTATGATGAGACCGTGCTCTCCGATATTGATTTCGGATACGTTTTTGATCGTTTTGGGAAGAGACAGGACTGAGATCTCCACTTGCATGCTTTTCAATTCCTCCTGTTCGATAGATGCGAAGCGATAATCCCTGAAGGCTGCGGCAACGGCGGAATCGATGACTGTTCCGAAAAGAGGCTTGTGCGGGAGGACGTAACCGATACAACCTCTGAGTTGGCTGTCCACCTTGAGCGTGACAAATGCCCCTCTCTTTTCTCGGAAAACGGGATCATCTGTTTCGGCCTTCAGCGTAGATTTTTTATCCATGTAGTGCCGGATGGCCCGGCGTGCCAGGTCTAAAAGGATCTTTTGCTGTCCCTTCGTCAGTATGTCCTCCATCCTTTTTCTCCCTTAGCCTGAACAGTTCAAGCTAGTTCTTGAGCTTGATTTTTTTGAGCACAAAGGTTTCATCATGGTCTATGATGTAAGGCGCGATTTCCAATGTTTTATGGCCCTGAGTGCGGATTTCCAGATAAAGCTTGCCGTATGCGAACGGAGTTAATATTTTTTTTACTTTTTTCTCATCAGGATCGAATGAAAAGAAACCTATAATTTTTTTGTCGAAGAGATTGTCGAGGGCGATAACCTTTTCCAAGGAAGGGAAAAAATTTGTGTGTGTGGCGAGTAATTTTTCGACGAACAATCTGTGCCCGCGTTTGTGTCCGATAAGGAATCCATCGGACTTTGAATCCATAAGATTAAGGGCATCCAGGAATTGACGGACATCCTTTGTGAGGTACGCATCCATCATAAAATATTATAGCACATTCCCCCTCCGCTTAGGTAGGTTGGGAAGCATCGCCAGATTCAGGAAGTTCACGGTTTGCCGTGCTGACCGGATCGAGTCTCAGTCTGTTTTCGTCGTAACGCCCCCAACCATCCGACATGCGGCTCAAACGGACTATGACTCTGTTTGGCATCCCTCTGCCGGGAGACTGTTAGGAACAATAACACCCTCGAATTTCGTCTGTCTGAATCTCGGTCACGGAAACAAGAGCACATGCGGAAGGTCAGAGCAGGCCGAGCAGGGGTGCGACAAAATGCATGTTGAGCCAGATCAGGATGATACCGGCAATATTCAACCAGAATCCATGTCGTATCATTTGCTGAAGAGGGATCATTCCCGAACCGTAAACGATGGCATTGGGAGGGGTGGCCACGGGCAGCATAAAAGCGAAACTGCATCCCATGGCGCTGCCTAGAACAGGAGGAAGGGGGCTGATGGAGGCCGCCTTGGCGACGGCAATAATGATGGGAACGATCATATTGGCGGAAGCCGTGTTTGATGTCACCTCTGTCAGAAACACACCCAGAGCAACGGAGAGTAGGGTGATTAAGGCTAGGTTTGCCGAGTCACCTCCCAGAGAAATGAAAAATTTTCCGATGGCGTCGGCCAAACCTGTTTCGAACATTTGAAAACCTAAAGATAATCCACCGCCGAAAAGCAGCAGGGTTCCCCAATCTATATTCATCGCTTCTTTGAGAGAAAGGGTGAACTCGCCCCTGGAAAAATTAATGGGAAGAAGAAACAAAAGCCCTGCCCCGATTATTGCCGCCGCAGACTCCGGGAAGTGTTCACGAAGCCAAAGAAAGAGAGGTGCCGATCTGCCCCAGAAAAGTGAGACGAATCCTGGGAGTATCCACAGAAACACTGTCACGGAAAATGCAACGAGTACATTTTTTTGAGCCCGCGTCAGCGGTCCTGAATGCTGCTTTCGGTCCGGAATCGCCAAGGCGGCTACACTATCGTCTTTCGGTTTTATCCTGCAGCGGAATTTCATGTAGAAAAACAGAAAAAAATACATGGGTATGAGAATGGAAAAGCCGATTATCATCCATTGGAAAAAGGTCACACGATAATCCGCCAGTTTCTCCAACATGCCGATGGCGATGAGGTTAGGCGGACTCCCGATGGGCGTGCCTATGCCGCCGATAGATGATGCATAGGCCATGGTCAACAGGAAAGCTATGCCAAACGAGGAGGAATTCGCCTCATTCTTTTTGGAATTAAGAGCATCCAAAACTCCCAGGGCAATCGGAAACATCATAGCCGTTGTAGCCGTGTTGCTGATCCACATCGAAAGGAATAGGGATATAAGTCCCAGTGCAAAGAGGATCCGTGTCTTCTTGAGCCCAATGGATTTTCGGGACAATATCGAAAAAGCCAGCTTTTGGTCGAGGGCATGAACGCACATAGCCCTGGCGAGGATAAAACCCCCGAGAAAGAGCATGATAATAGGATTGGCGAAGGGTGCGAACGCTTCTCTTACAGGGGCTATCTTGAAAGCCGTAATCAATACGGGGATCAGCAAAGCTGTTATGGGGATAGGGATGCATTCTGTAACCCACCAGATGACGACCAGGAGAAACACGGCAAAAAGCGTGTGCGCCTTGGGATTCTGAGGAAAGACGGGAAAAAAATAAGCGAAGATGAACAGCAGGGGCCCGAGAAAAAAGCCCGTTTTTTTTCTTGGTTCCATCCTGATCTATGATCGCGTCGTTTTTTTTGCCCAAACCAAAAGGCTGTATCCTTTTTGAAAAAACAACAGTTTGTCCATGCGAGAGATAAGCCACATCAAGGGATAGATCAAGGCATACAGCTTAAAAGTTTTCTTCTTGGTTCCGAACTCCTCGGCTGTCGTGGGTCTGATGTGCCCATCCCTGAGGGGGTCTGTGAATTCCTTGGAAAACAATTTGATGTAAAGGAAGTTGATCCCGAGTTCTATGAACTCCGAAAAGAAGTGCGAGAAAGTTTTATTTGCCTCCACCTGAAGACCCGCCCGGCCTAATTTGGATTGAAGGTCCTTCAGGCTGTAGCCTTCTCTTTTGTGTCCGTACATCTCCAATTTTAATCCCAGGAGGGGACGCAACCTGTTGACGAGAAAAATCCTTCCTGTGTGCGGCGTGGCCATGATAAGGCGCCCGTCCTGTTTGAGCACGCGGTGGATCTCCCTGAGACATTGATCGTCGTCATCCAGATGTTCCAGATAGTCCAAGCTGACGACCAGGTCGAAGGCCTCGCTTTTGAAGGGAAGGATGCCGGGGCCGAGCTGCATACAATTGGATTTGAGGAGGTTGATCGATGTCTTCAGGTTGACCATATCCAGGTCCGTGCTGATCCAATACCCTCCCTTCCGGCGGAGGAAATAGCTCAATATTCCCTGGGCGCATCCCAAGTCAAGAATAACGGAAGAGGGATCGATGGTGAGATTTTGTTCGAGAAGCCGGAGTTTTTCCTTCTTTTTAATGGATTTATTGAAGATCTGCAGCTGCCAGGGTTCTTCTTTCATAGGGGAGGATTATATTTTCTTTCCGCACAAAACACAAGGCTCGGGGATCGCCGACAACCTTTATGCCACAGGCAGTATGACCGATCCAGCCATACTGACCGAATGAAAGCGCCTAAGTGCTGTCGTAAAAACAGGAATACACTTCATGTTGGAGTCTTGACTAAACATCGGGATCGCATTATCATGAAGGACACATGAAATATGAGAGTGTGATCGTCGGTGCCCTCGAGACGAATTGCTATCTCGTCTATTGCAGCAGGACACGTGAATGTGCTGTGATTGACCCGGGAGCCGAACCGCATAAAATCTTCAGCGTAATCCATGAGAATGACCTAAAACCGACCATGGTTATCGATACGCACGGCCATGTGGACCATGTCGGTTCCAACGCAGATGTCATCGATAAATTCAAGGTTCCGCTTCTCATTCACGAGGCCGACAGTCCGATGCTGGATAAGATCCAGCTCATGGAATTGAGCTTTTTTCTTGACGCCAAAAACTCCCCTCCGCCGGATCGTTTTCTTGTCGAAGGGGATAAGATAAAAATCGGAGAGGTCCAACTGGAGGTCCTTCACACACCCGGCCATTCTCCGGGCAGTGTCAGTTTGATCGGTGACGGAATTTTGTTTTCGGGCGACACCCTTTTTTCGGGGGGAGTGGGGCGGACAGACCTTCCCGGAGGTTCTTGGAGTGAGCTCGTGAAGTCCATCAAAGAGAAAATACTGACGCTGCCGGCACAAACTCTCGTGCTTCCAGGACACGGTCCCAGCACGACTGTCGGTCAGGAAGAGCTTTCCAATCCGTTTATCCAATGAAAAGCCACCCATCCTCATTTGAGGATGTCCTTCAGGCATTCCTGGATTTCATCTCTGTCGAAAAAGGGCTTTCTGCCAACACCGTTCTTTCTTACTCGAGGGATTTGCACAAACTATCCCTGTTTTTTTCCAAAGAAAAAATACATTGGGCCCGTGCCGAGGATGCGGACTTGGTCAAATTTATCCATCACATGAGCCGGTCGGGGCTTTCCGCACGATCCGTGGCACGTCTCATTTCCTCTGTCAAATCACTTTACAGATTTCTTGTTCTGGATGGAGTGCTCAAAAAAAATCCTGCGGTCAATCTAACTTCTCCTAAAAGCTGGCTGTCTCTGCCCAAATTTTTGACGGTCGATGAGGTCGAACTGCTCCTGGAGCAGCCGAAGGAAGGGGAAGAGCGCGGCCTCCGGGACAAGGCCATGCTCGAACTCCTCTATGCAACCGGCCTCCGGGTCTCAGAGCTCATTACCTTGAGATTCGGCGACCTGAATCTTAAGGACGGCTTTCTTATATGTCGAGGGAAGGGGGGGAAAGAGAGGATTGTCCCGCTTGGCTCCTCAGCCGCCGAAGCGGTCCTCCGCTATCTCGAGGAGGCCAGAGGTGCGCCTCTATTGCAGGAAAACGACGCGCTTTTTTTGACTTATCGTGGAAAGGCTTTCACTCGGCAGGGGTTTTGGAAAATGCTCAGAGGCTATGCAAAGAAAGCACGCCTTGATGAAAAAATAAGTCCTCATGTCCTCCGTCATTCCTTTGCCACCCATCTGCTCGAGCGGGGGGCCGATCTCAGATCCGTTCAGCTTATGCTGGGACACAGCCAGATTACAACCACCCAGATCTACACTCATGTCAGCCGGAAACAGTTGCGACGGATTTATGAAAAATACCATCCCCGTGCTTGATGGAACCCCATCGGGTGAGGGAATCTGTTTTTGAAGGGACGCAGATGCGGTTTCGAACAATAAGAGGGGCTCACAGGGAAGATGAATTGCGGATTGTGTCCAGTACGGCAACTGCCTTTCGAAGGTGGGGTATGATGATGGAGCCGCCGACTACGAGACCTATATTGAAGGCCTCGAAGAGCTGCTGATTTGTGAATCCCGCCTCAATGCATCGCTGAATGTGATAGGTCACACAGTCGTCACACCTGAGGACAAGGGAGGCGACCAGGCCCAGTAATTCTTTGGTCTCCTCTGTCAGCGCTCCTTTCTTGTAGGCGTTTTTATCCAGTGCGAAAAATCGTTTTATTTCCAGATTATCGTTTTTCAGAATCCTGTTGTTCATTTTTTTGCGGAACTCTTGAAATCGCTTCATTTCTTCACTCATTGCCTCCTCCTCTCTTTTCCCAATGTCTGATTATGGAAACTTCCACATCCACTTCATGCGCTTGAAACAGATAGGAATCTTTCTTTTCGATGTCGAACCATTTTTGATGTTGCCAGGCCCAATGGAATTTTTTCTTGGTGCAATCCTTTAAAAGCATGATCTTATCGATTACAACTTGGTTGGTTCCTTTGTAAACATACAAATCGTAATCGATATCGGTAGGTGCATTTGCCTTTTCCTTCGAAGCGGGAAAATGCAGGTATACGGCTTTTTTGGAGCAGAACTGGGGGACTTTGATGCCGTATACCATAAAATCAAAAAAAAGATTCTCACCTTTGGTCAGAATGTAGTTGAGTTCAAAACAGGGTTTCCCAAGAAAATCTTTGGCCGATACGGTTTTCGTCCCGGTGGGGGTTTCCTTTTTTTCCTGAGGCTCCCACTGTAATAGATCCGAATCCTCATGGTAGAGGATGAAATCTTCCTGATCCTGCTCCAGGCATCCTGTCCAGAGGAAGGCGTAGGTGTACTTCCCAGCGTACGTTGCCCGGGGTTGTTTGTACTTGTATTTTCCTTTGGATGAGAGCAGAAGGTTGACCTCCCACCAGCAAACGGCTTTCTTTTCGGTTTGAATGGACTGCGATGATGCAGGCAAAACCGAATCAGAGGACGGCGCGAGCACGATGGGAAAAAACACAAGCCAGAATGTTGAGAGGATCAAACATGATATCCGGCTCATAATTTATTTATAAATCAAACAAATCAAATATTCCATACAAAAATTATACGCGCGGATTTATTGCCCCTCCGGCTCACCTCCTCTGCGGCAGAAGGGATCAGAGTCCTCCATCCGGTCGTTCCTTCGGTCTTTACCTTTACGGAAAAAGAAGGGCGTTAAGATTCCGTAAGATTTCGTGTTCTTGACAACTGCCGCCGATCCTGCTAAACTGACCAATCAGTATATTCATTAAACTCATCAGTTTAAAAATAAAACCATACAGTAATAAAATCCGTACTATAAGGTATCATAATGAAAGACCTGCGTTCAGAAAGGAAAAGGCGACGCGAAGAGGCCAACAGGCTCTTCATTCTCACTGCCGCTGAAGAAATATTCGCCCAGAGAGGCTATACGTTAGCCACGATGGATAATATCGCAAAGAAAGCGCAGTTCTCCAAAGCCACTCTCTACCATTACTTCGGGGGGAAGCGGGATATCCTCTTCGAGATCATCCTGAATTCGTTTGCTGAGGCGGCTCAGGGATTGCGTAAAATCGAGGAGAAGAACATATCTGCGAAGAAAAAATTGGACGAGATCACACGATTCGTCCTGCTGCGTTTTCAGAAAAAAAAGAGACTCTCGCGCGTTTTTTTAATGGAAAAATCTTTGATCAACACCATTTTTCATTCATCTCCGGACGGCCATAAGGCGTTTACCAAAGAAGAAAAGAAATTTCTCGATGAGCTTCAGCTCAAAAAAAGCGGCATGGTGGAATTGATGCGCCGCGTATTTGATGAAGGTGTTGCTGCGGGCGAATTTCGAAAGATGGACACGCGCGATGCAGCGCACGCCTTCGAAGCTCTATTGCATGGGTTTTACTTCACGAAATTCTGGTACGAAAAAGAGTACAGCTTGGAATCAGCGACCAGAGTCATCATGGAATTCTTTTTTTATGGTATCCGGAAGATTGAAGGGTAAAGGAGATCGAATATGCGAAGCGGAATCAAAGTTGTATTAATAGTACTGCTTGTATTGAATTTTGGCGTTTCGGCTTTTTCTCAGGAAAAGGTGGTCTTGACGCTCGAAAAGAGCATCGAAATGGCCCTTTCTCAGAACCCCTACCATCTGGCCGCTGCGGAGCGGGTGGATGGGGCCCAGTCAATGGTCAGGGAAGCCGTCTCCGGCTTTTTGCCTAAGCTGAACTCGCGAGGCACCATAACCCTGGATGAGAAATTGTTCCAACTGGAATTCCCCTCCTTTGTCCCCGGAGAACCCCCTACAAGAGTGGAGGTGGACTTCACCAGGGATTATCAATTTGCTCTGGATTTGACCGTGCCGCTCTTTACTGGAGGGCGGCTGAAGTCCGGTTTGAAACAGGCGAATTATAACCTCAAATCCACCGAAGAATACGTCCGCCAGTCCGAAAACGTTACGGTTTTCAACACGAAAAGAGCTTTTTACGGCTGCCTTCTGGCCAAAGAGTTTGTACGGGTCGCCGAGCTAGCCCTCAAAGATGCCGAGGATCTTCATAAGAACATAAAAAGCCAGTACGAAGTAGGAATCGCATCTCAGTTCGACCTGCTGCGCTCGGAAGTAAGAGTGGTCAACCTCAAGCCTCAGTTGATACAAGCAAAAAACAGCTTCGAGACTGCTAAGCTCAACCTGAAAACACTCCTGGGGATGGATATTTCCGTTCCTATCGAGGTTAAGGGGAACCTTGTTTATAAACCCATCAGCCCAGAGCTTGAGGAGAGTGTGATCATGGCCCTTCAAAACCGGCCTGAGATCAATCAATTGATGTACCAGCGGAAAATAACAGAGGAAATGAAAAAGATCGCGAGAGCCGAAAAGCTCCCAACTCTGGCTCTTTCCGGAACGTTCAATTATTGGGGGGATCAATTCAGTTTCAAGCGGGAGAACTGGCAGGATTATTACTCCATCAATCTTGTTCTCAGCTGGTCTCTCTTCAACGGATTTGGACCCTCGGCTCGAATGGCTCAGGCTGAATCATCCCTGAGGGAGATCGACCTGACGATGAAAGGGCTCCGGGATTCTGTCGAATTCGATGTCAATCAGTCCGTGCTGAAGATAGAAGAGACCAAGGAAACACTGCTGTCTCAGGAGAAAAACGTCGAGCAGGCGGAGGAAGCACTGCGGATCGCCAACTTGAACTTTGCCGAGGGCATGATTACAGTCCTGGATGTCAGCTCGGCGCAAACGGCATTGACCCAGGCCAGAGTGAATTACTCACTCGCACTTCATGACTATTTCATAGCTTTGGCCGATTACGAAAGAGCTTTGGGAGGCCGGTAAAATGGATAATACCGCATGCAGAAAAACAACGAACGACCCCCAAAAAACATGGAGGTATTTTATGAATAAGAAAGCTGTTATCGGAATTATTTTTGTATCGTTTTTCTTTATCTCCCTCATATCATGCAAACCGCCTCAGGGAGGAGAGCAAGAGCAGAGCGAGACGTTTGGATTGGCACTGGTGAAGGTGATGGAGGTCAAAAGACAGAGAATTTCGGAAAAGCTTTTCTTTACGGGAGTTATCGAAGCCTGGCAGACTGTGAATGTCACACCTGAAGTCGGGGGCAAGATTGCCAGGATATACGTCGAAGAAGGAGACAGTGTGGGCAAAGGACAGCTCCTGGCCGAATTGGATACGAGAGCGATTCAGCTCCAAGTGGACCAGGCCAAAGCGGCCCTTGCTGTGGCTCAAGCGAATTACAACGATGCGGAAAAGAACATGGAAAGAATGGAACGGCTGAGAAAAGAAAAGGCCGTGTCCGAACAGCAGTACGAAAAAATCCGCCTTGCCTACGATGCGGCCGAAGCGGAACTGCAACGAGCCAATGCGGCCTTGAACTTGGCCAAATACAATTTGGATGTATCCATCCTTAAAGCTCCGTTCAACGGTGTGGTCGCATCTAAAAATGCCGAAGTCGGAGACGTGATCAATCCCATGATGGGAAGCTTTTCCACGACCAGCGGTGTTCTGACTCTTGTAGATTATTCACGCGTGAAGATCCAGATAGATGTGTCGTACGAAGATATCGTCCGCATTCATAAAGGACAAACGGCTTATCTGACTGTGGATACCTTTCCGGGAAAGAATTTTGAAGGAAAGGTTTCAGTCGTGAACAAGGCCGCCGATCCGGTATCGAAAAAATTTCAAGTGGAAGTGACAGCCGATAATCCGGAGAGGCTGCTGCGGCCCAACACGTTTGGGGAGATCATGATCGAAGTCCGCTCCCATGAAGATGCCATAGCCGTTCCTCAGAAAGCCGTGCTGGAAAATTCCCACGTATTCGTCGTCAATGCCGACAACACAGTGACCAAAAAAGAAGTGACTCTGGGACTCCAGAATACGGACTTGGTGGAGGTGACGACGGGGTTGGAGTCCGGTGAGATCGTCGTTGTCGAAGGAAATTACGGATTGGCGGACGGAGAAAAAATCCAAATCAGCGAGGGTGTCCAATGAAAATACCGGAATTAGCCGTCAACAGAAAAGTCACCACGGCCATGCTGGCCATGATTTTGGTGGTCATGGGAACTATTGCCTTTACCCAGCTCGGCCTGGATTTTTTTCCTGACATTGAATTCCCTACGGTATCGGTCATAACCATCTACAGCGGTGCTTCCTCTGAGGATATCGAGAACACCATCACCCGGCCCCTGGAGCAAATCATCAACACCGTGGAACGCGTAAAAAAGGTGACTTCCGTCTCTTCCGAGGGAGTCTCGGTCATCAACGTTGAATTCGAATGGGGAACGAACCTGGATTTTGGGGCCGAAGATATCAGGGATCAAGTCAGCCGTTATGAAAACTTCCTTCCCGAAGAGTCAGACAATCCCCTTGTTCTCAAATTCAACCTCGGACAGTTTCCCATACTCTTCGGCGGTATTACAGCCGACATGCCGACGGTCGAGCTGAAGCAGTTGATCGAGGACGAAGTCTCTCCGAGATTGGAGCGGATAGAAGGCGTCGCTTCGGTAACCGTTCAGTCCATGGATGTTCGTGAGATATTGGTGGATATCGACAAGACGGCTCTCGAGTCCTTCAATCTGACCTTTGATCAGATCCTGCTGGCGTTGCGGATGGAAAATCTCAACCTGCCGGCCGGGCATATCGTCCAGCGGTACACCGACATTCTGGTGCGAACCCTGGGGGAATTTACGACCGTCGATGATATACGGAATACGATAGTCGGGACGAGTCCGAGCGGCCAGCCCGTGTATCTGCGGGATGTGGCCGAGGTGAGGGACGGCTTGAAGGAAGTGCGCTATTCTTCCCGAATTCAAGGGGGCAAAGGCGTTATCTATTTCATAAGCAAGCAGTCGGGATCCAACACCGTCATCGTAGCCGATGCGGCAAAGAAGGAGTTGGAGCGCATAAAAACCATGCTGCCGCCAGGTGTGAAATTCTACGACTTCATGGATCAGGCCGAGATGGTACAGAGGGTGGTTCGCCGGACCGGCAATAACGCTATTATCGGGGGGATACTGGCCATCTTATTTATCTTCATCTTTCTGCGGAACTGGCGGCCGACGCTGACTATAGCTCTAGCCATTCCCCTTTCGATCATAACCACGTTTATAGCACTCTATTTTGCCGGGTATACCCTCAACCTGCTGACTCTCAGTGGATTGGCCCTGGGGGTCGGAATGCTTGTGGATAACGCGATCGTCGTCATCGAGAGCATCTTCCGTCATATCGAAGAGGGAAAGGGAAAAAACGAGGCCGCCAAGCGCGGAGCTTCAGAAGTAGGGATGGCCATCACAGCCTCTACCTTGACAACGATCGCGGTCTTCTTCCCCATGGTTTTCGCCAAGGGAATCACGGCCCGGTTGACTCGAGGCCTGGCTCTTGCCATAGCTTTTTCCCTTTTCGCTTCTCTCTTCGTCGCTCTGACGATTGTCCCCATGGTTGCCTCGCTCCTTTTTAAAGAAAAACGGAATCAGATTACAGAGGTGAAAAAGAAGCAGCGCGTTCGTTTCGAAGGAGCAAAGAGATTTTATCAAAGGACTCTGGAAGGCGCCCTGCACCGGAGACGGTGGGTGCTCGGGGGCGTATTGGTCTTATTTTTACTTTCTTTTGCGATCATCCCCTTCGTAGGAACGGAATTCATGCCCAGCATGGACCGCGAGATGATCATCCTCCGCATCAAAATGCCTGTTGGGACCTCGCTTGAAGAGACCAACCGGGTAGCCTTGATGGCGGAAAAATTGATGGAGCGCAGGCCCGAGGTCAAGACCGTATCCCTGAACGTAGGCTCTCAAGCCGAAGAGGATCCCTTCGATTCGTCGAGCGGATTCGCCAACACAGGCACGCATGAGGCCATTGTCTGGGTAGGTTTGACCAAGCTGGAGGAGAGGGATAAAAAGGATTCGGAGATCCTCGAAGAGATCTGGAAACAGCTGCCCCGGCTTAAAGGTGTCAAGTTCGAAGCTCTGGACATGGGGCAGATGATGAGCGGGGGCTCGTCGGCGCCGGTCGAGATCAAAGTTTTCGGTAAGGACATCGTGCAGCTGGGGGACTATGCGGACCAGATTGTGGCCATGATAAAGGACGTCGAAGGCTTGAGGGATGTGAAACATTCCCTATCCGAGGGAAAGCCGGAGTTTCATATCCTTATAAACCGGGAGAAGGCCTCCCGCCTGGGTTTGATGGTCAGCCAGATTGCGAATACGGTTCAAACGGCCTCACAGGGCAGAGTGGCCACCCGACTTCGCGACAAGAACGAAGAGATCGACATCCGCGTCCGCTTAGAGAAGGATTTCAGGGATTCACTAGAAGACATCAAGAACATTCCCATCATGACACCCATGAACAAGACGATCCGTCTGGATCAAGTGGCGACGATCATCCCCGGAGAAGGCCCCATTTCCATCACCCGGGAAAACCAGGCGCGAAAGGTTACGGTATCCGCCAACATCGCAGGAAAGGACCTGGGAAGTGTTGTGCGGGAGGCGAAGAAACGGCTGAGCGGTTTTGAGAAGAGTCTTCCCTCCGGATATTTCGTCGAGTACGGTGGTCAATTCGAAGATATGCAAGAGGCCTTTCTGATCATGGCCGGAGCCTTCGCTCTGGCCACTCTCCTGGTCTATATGATTATGGCTTCGCAGTTCGAATCCTTCAAGCATCCTTTCGTGATCATGTTCACGATACCACTGGCCATAATGGGTGTTGCCATTGCTTTGATCATAACGGGAAAGCCCGTCAGTCTCCCCATTCTGATCGGTTTTATCATGCTGGCCGGAATCGCGGTGAACAACGGCATTGTCATGGTCGATTACATCAACCAGTTGAAACAGAGAGGGATCGAAAAAAAAGAGGCGATCATTCAGGGCAGTATTGTGCGATTGCGCCCGGTTTTGATTACGGCACTGACGACCATCCTGGGAATGCTGCCTATGGCTATCGATACCTCTTCAGGGTCTGAGATGAGGGCTCCCATGGCTATCACGGTCATCGGCGGTCTCTTTGCGACGACTTTTCTCACGCTCTATGTGATCCCGATCATCTACAGCCTTTTCGACCAAGTTTCGTTCAGGAAGGAAAAAACAGCTTGAAGCGGCCTTTGCAGGAATGGTGATTTTTTGCGAGCTGGGGTTTTTGCGAACGTCAGGCGCCGGGTTTTGATGCCACGGTCATCCGCTGCGATCGGACCGTAGCAAAACAGCCGGAATGATACCTGCGCGACAACAACCCGCTTATGTTTTGTAGCGGAGCAGAGCCCCGATATTTCCGTACCTGCGCAGTCCGGAAGGAGGATTCACGTGGGCTACACGGCCTCCCTTCTCGATGGCTGCAACAACCGCTTCATCGATGACATCAACCAGCATTTCCGTCTTGCGTTGACAGGCGGGGCACCGAGCCTCATCCACATAGAGAAGCTCACACCGTGGGCAATGCCTTCCGGGTTTTGAAAAATTTTGCGCAATGAGGAGTGTCTGAACCTCTCCCCGATTCAACTTCCGGAGTGTGTTTTTCATGCCTGATACGGCCAGCCCTCCCTTCTTCAGCTCGGATATGAAGTCCCGGACGGACAGGTCCATCTCCTGTTGTTTCAGTTCTTGTTTTAAAGCGAGAGCTTCCTTGAGGATAGAGTCCGGCGCATCCCCCGGCTTGACCTTGACTCGGCCTTTCAATCTTTTTTTCAGATAGGGATGGAGGAGAGGGTCCAGTTCTTTACAGTATTCCTCTATGCAACCCAGAAAGAACCAGTCGAATTTATGCTTGTTATCGAGATCGAAAGTCAGCTTAGCGACGTTATTGAAATGATTATGGAGTTTTGATGCCATGTGTCTTTCAATGCGCTTGGACTCATATCCCTCCCAGCCTCCCTCTCTGACTTTGCTGGGGACGTCGCTTTTTATCTGTTTGAGAAGTGCGATTTCCCCCATGAAAATCTCATACCATTTGGCTTCTTTCCTGTCTAGAGTCAGGGCGCAAATTTTGTGGTACTCGTTGATTATCGCTGAAAGCGGGCGCACATAGGGATTTTGATCGTACACGATCATGTTTCGCGGGGAATTGACAAGATCGAAAATCTGCCAGAATTCGGATTTTGAACAGGAGAATACCGCCATTCCTTGATAGACATAGGAATCCAGATTCTGAGTACAGAAATCTTGGATCTTTTCCATGTCTTTGAGAAGAGAATCCTTTTTAGGTTTGCTCAAGTTCATCGTCTCCAGTCGATTTTTGTTGACGGATAAAAGGTTTTTCAGTGTCAGTTTTATTTCCTTTTTTGTCATTTTGTTTTTACTGGTATCGAAATAGAACGATGTGGTTAGATAGCCGTCACTTCGGAACTTTGCCAGGTTTTCAATTTGGTCCCGACTCAAAAGTTTCATTTAGCCTCCTCAATATAGATTACGGAATTTTTTGGGGAGAAGCATGCAGGAGTTAGCGGGAGAAGTTTGCAAGGCGATTCTAAAATAAGAACCAAACCCGGATTTGTCAAGTCCGGGCGAATCTCCGTTTCCGTCTACCAATATGCGGATCATACAGGCGGGGACTCGCTTGGTTCATCATACCAATGAGCACCCGGACTTGCTATAAAACGCAATATAATGAATTTGATGGGATGGATGAAGCGAATCTGAGCTGAGCGGAAGCACCCCTTCAGAGTCATGTCTAGCTTTAAAGAGTTCTCATTAGAATGGAGAGCCGGATCTAACACGGAAACTTGAATGATTAGAGGTTAAAAACGGGGTTTACCTTTTAGCGGAATGGATTTATAATACGGCTTTGTTCGAGGCGAGATAGATACGGGTGCGGAAGTGGCGGAATTGGTAGACGCGTAAGCCTCAGGAGTTTATGGTCTTTAACGGCCGTGTGGGTTCGAGTCCCACCTTCCG
>JAFGNQ010000058.1 GCA_016926925.1 Candidatus Aminicenantota bacterium | reverse complement strand
GAACGCGTGGGAAGAATGACGTCACAGGTTACGGTAACGCCCTCTGCATTCGCATTATCGACAAGTTCCATGGTTGCACGCGCAGCCGCGGCCTCGAGATAATCCGGATGAGGGAGGGGCAGCAGATAGGCGTTGGGAATATGAGCAATGTGCAGAGGAATTCCCGCCTGCCGGCAGACCTCGATGGCTTCCACAAGGCCCCGGTAGCGACCCACCAGAATGTCGTCTGCAGGTCCGTAGCCGAGAACGTAAGAATAGGCACCCAGGTCTTGTGTCGCCCAGTGGTTCCGTTCGTGTCTGGTGTGCGGCGAATAAAATCCCCCGTACTTCCCGACCACCTTGGCCAGCTCCACCTTCTCTTCCATAGAGGCGAAATAACCGACCCAAGGAGGATCGATACCGCCTGACATACCGAATGCACCTGCTTTCATGGCCTCTTCGACCAGAGCTTTCATCTGCTCGATTTCCTCGCTTGTGCCATCTCGCTTGAAGTCGTCTCCCATGACATAAGTGCGCACAGTTCCATGTCCGACCATCATGGCCAAGTTGATGGAGATGCCGAGCTCTTCCACCTTGGAAAGCCACCCGGAAAAGTTAAGATCTTTAGCAGGAGCCGGCGACGCGCCGCAGTTGCCGGCAACCACGGTCGTCAACCCCTGTTGTATGAAGTTCTCAGCCAGAGGGAATTGCATAATGGTAAAATCGGAATGATTGTGTGGGTCGATGAATCCGGGACAGGTCACCAGACCGGTCCCATCGATAAGCAATTCGGCATCCCCGTTCACTTTCCCCACCGCGGCAATCGTTTCACCCTTGATTGCTACCGCCCCTTTAAAGGCGGCCCTTCCTGTTCCATCGACAATCATCGTGTTTTGAATGATGATGTCGTAATGCTCCGATGGGGAAGTAGCGGAACAGCTTAATAACGAAAAAATTAGCAGAAGCAAACAAACCGCTCCTGCCGTCTTAACAATTTTTGCACACGACATTTTCCCTCCTGTTTTTATTTTTTTAGGGTCGGTCCTCAGCATTTTATTTAATATCAGCAGCTTAAATACAATTTTGTACTCAGAATCAAGCTTAAATGCGTTTTTCGGGAGCAATAAAACGCTTCTAAATAGATCAACTCCAAATAAATTATCTTCACTTGCAGGTATCAAGGATCCCCGGCTCTTTCATGAGTTTTTCGATGTCTTCTATATCCAGGGGCACAAAATTTGAGAGAATATCCGCTCCTTCCTCAGTAACCACGACCGTGTCTTCGACTCGGAAATACAGCCTCTCTTCAGGCACCCTGAAATCGGGCTCCACTGTGATCACCATTCCCGGCCGCAGAGGTTCTTCGACAGCACCGAATTCATGGGCAGACATCCCCACGAGATGACCTCCCCCCATACTTAGAATGGCATTTCCTTTCGGTATCTTATAATCAGCGATGAAATCTAAGGCGGCATTCGTGTATACCTCCTTTGAAAACCTGGATCGGCCAAGAATCGCTTCCATTTTTTCTGCTGCACGTTTCTGGATATTTCTTGGCGTAATGCCCGGCTTGATCGACTCGACGATACTTCTGTAACAAGCGAGGTAGAAGGAATAGAGCTCTTTCTGTTCTTTGCTGAACTGGCCGTTTACGGGCCACATCCGGGTTACGTCGCTGACGTAATAATCCAGGTCCGGTCCAAAATCCATGACCACCATATCGCCGTCTTTCATGCGGCTCGTATTTTCATGATAGTGGGCATACCACGCGTTCGGTCCGCTGGCGACAATGGAATAATATGCGGCACCTTGCGCCCCGTTTTTCAAAAAAAGAAACCTTGCTACCGCATCAAGCTCATACTCGAATCTTTCAGGTTTGGTGGACCGCATACATTCCATGAGCGCCTCCCCACCGATTCTGGTGGCCGTACGTATTTTTTTAATCTCCCTCATACTTTTGATGAGGCGGATCCTATCCATTAGCGGAGATAAATTTTTGACTGTCAAGGCCGGAAAGCGATCTTTGAGAAGCTTGACGAATTGACCTTTGCGCGTCGGCCGTCCGTCCCACGGATCGCTGGCGATATCCGCAGCGGTTCTGTAGCCGTGGTCCCGAGTACCGGAAAGGACCTCAGTGGGGCTGAAGGGAACATAAACAGCGGGAATGTCGTTGCTCCACCAAATAAAACGCGTCAGATGACCCGCCAACAAATCAACTCCGTATACTTCTTCAATTCCCGTGACCTTCGCGACAAGTTCGGGATCATCCGCCGATAACATTCGGCCTTCAGAATTATTGCGCACATCGTCCCGGTGTGTCAGGTATAGCCGGGCCATCTTTGACGACCCGTCCAGCAAAAGATAGGCGTGCGGCGAAATAACTCCGCTCAGATAATAGAAATCCGTATCCTGCCGAAAACGCGTGTATCCCCAGGGATACGTTGCGCCCTGAATTATGGCTATGTTTTGCTCGCCGATCGCTTCGTAAACTGCAGCTCGGCGCGCCGCAAATTCCTCCTTGGGAATATCGGCACTGAAAAACGGCAGATAGTCCTGGCTTGCACCCGGACTACCGGAAAAAAGAAGGATTATCAAAAAAAGTTTTGGTACGGTCAAGAGGATTTTTTTCATCCTTGCACCTCCCCGGCGGTCTATACGGAAACGATTTTATTGCACGCGGTCTCATATGCTGACAAAGCGATTTGAAAACGCTCAGCAATAAAATCTTTCCGCTTCCGAATCACATTCCACATCCTAATTCTATATTAACTGTTCAGCCACATTGAGGAAGCGATCGATATCGCCGGCTGTATTGAACAACGCGGGCGACACCCGGACATGCGATCTGTTCTCTCCCCGAAAACTCACTTCGACCTTGGCCGCTTCAAAGATTTTCACAGCCTCATGATAAGGTTTTGGACTGAAAAAAGTCACAATAGAGGACGCATTTCCTTCAGGCGTGAAAAGCCGAAAGCCAAGGTCGGCCAGCCCTTTTCGAAGCTTACGGGCTAGACCGACAGTGTGGGCTTCGATACGGTCAACGCCCACACGCTCCAGATAAGAGAGGGATGCCCCCAGCTGATAAATGGAGACAAAAGACAGAGTCGCATACTCGAATTTCTTTGCCGTCTCGTAAATCTCATATCGATGGTTCCCAAGGTCTTTGGCGATATGCAGATGTCCTCTCCGGTCTGGCCGTATTCTATCTAAAAGGTCCTTGCGCACAAAAAATGGAGCAACTCCAAAGCCGGCAACAAGCCACTTGTAGGTTCCTGAAGCGAGAAAATCCACACCCGTCTCTCTCAGATCCATGGGGAACATACCAACCGCTTGAATGGCATCCGTATACACATAAGCCCCTCGCTCATGAGCCAGAGCGGCCAGAGTTTTCAAGTCCTGGCGAAAACCATTCTGATGGGAAACCCAGGCAACGGATACAAGGCGAGTTTTCCGATCGATAAGGGCCGCAAAGTCTTCAAGCGAAACCCTCCCCTCCCGGTTAGCGGCGATACGCAGCTCCACACCTTTGGTCGCTTCCAAATGTTTGTAGACTGCGAACGTGGTAGCATAGTGGAGGTCATCGATGACCACATTGTCGCTGCTGTTGAAATCAAGGGAATTAACCACAATATTTTCTCCCTCACTGGTGGATGAGATGAAGCCGATCTCATCGGCCGATGCGCCGACAAAGCCGGCGAACTGCCGGCGTACCTCTTCGGTCTTCTCCACCATGGCCCCCAGGGTATACGGATTTCCTCCCTTTGCTTCCAGAAACTGGCAGCCAATCCTGACGACGGACAGCGGACAGAGGGCAATATAAGCAGAATTGAGGTAGGTTTTGTCTGCCGGGATCACAAAATCTCTCCGAACACCTAAGGGATCATCCCCGCTTTGCATCAAGACATCGGGAGCAAGCGCCCCTACCGCGGGAATGGCAACGAACGATCCCAAAAACTTTCTGCGTGAAATGCTCATCCGAAAACCTCCTCACCCTTAGATTGGACACTGGAAAAAGTATTATTTTTCACAAAGCGCGAAATGTCAATTCTCATTTCGCACCGTGCTCATTTCCCCATAAAATGGCTTATCCGGGATCTTTTCAAACATCCTGAAAATAAACCGGCAGAACTTAGGTTGGGTTTGCAGGGCTGTCTTGGTACAATATTTCATTGAAAAGACTTGGCAGAAAGGAGAATAAACCATGGATTTTACCAGCATCTTGGCAGCCATTAAAACTTGGACACTCTCAACCGGCTTGAAGATCGTCCTCATCATAGTCGGCACGTTCATCCTCCTCAAGTTCGTGAAGGGGATATCATCCCGCCTTTACGATCTGCTCGTCAAAAAGGAAGTCGACGCAGAGAGCAGGAAGCGTGCAGAGACCTTGAAATCCGTGATTCAAAATGTATTGAAAATTGCTGTTTGGATTCTCGCCACGATGATCATCCTGGAGCATTTGGGAATCAAAATCGGGCCGTTGCTCGCTGCGGCCGGAATCGCAGGCTTGGCCATCGGTTTTGCCGGTCAGAACCTGGTCAAAGATATCATCAACGGTTTTTTTATCCTATTGTGGGACCAAATCCGGGTGGGAGACTGGGTCCAAATCGCGGGAAAAGCCGGGCTGGTCGAGAGGGTCAATCTCAAGATGACGGTTCTCCGTGATCTTTCCGGCAACGTTCACTTCGTCCCCAACAGCGCCATCGATCTGGTGACCAACATGACCAAAGATTATTCTCAATATATCCTGGAGATCGGAGTCGCCTACCGGGAAGATGTGGATGAAGTCATGACGGTGATTAAGGAAGTGGACGAAGATTTGAGGAACGATCCCGAATTTAAAGACGATATCCTCAAGCCGACCGAAGTTCTGGGCCTCGACAACTTCGCCGACTCCGCCCTAATAATCAAAGCCCGCATCACGACCAAACCTATCAAACAATGGATCATCAAGCGAGAATTCAACCGCCGCTTGAAGAAAAAGTTCAATGAGATGGATATCGAGATTCCCTTTCCGCACGTCACACTCTACATGGGCCAAGATAAAAAGGGTCAAGCACCACCCATGAATATCTCGCTGGAAAAGGAAAGCTGAAAAGGCCGGCTAAAACCTGTCCGCCGAGAATGGAGTCATGTCGATATCCGGAGTTTGCCCAATGACCAGTTGACTGATCAATTCCCCCGTCACCGGAGCCAAGGAAATTCCCAGCATTCCATGCCCGGTGGCCACATACAAATTCGAATAACCGGATACTCTGCTGATGACAGGCAATCCATCCGGGCTGCATGGGCGGAGTCCGGACCAAAACGCCCCCTCGTCCAATCCTTCAATCTGTCCTAAATATTCCCTGGATGCCGATTTGACGGCATCCACCCGACGCTTTTTTATCGAGAAATCCATACCCGTCAGCTCGAGGGTTCCTCCCAGCCGCAAAGTTTTTTCCAGGGGAGTTACCGCCACTTTGGATTCGCCGAGATAAAGAGGAATTTTCGGGCAGTTACCCGGCTTTTCCAATGTAATGCTATAGCCCTTGGCCGGCTGGACGGGCAGCCGTCTCTTGACGAAGCGCAATATGCCGGGTGACCAGGATCCGGCGGCAACGATGACCTGTCTGGGATGAAAATCCCCTTGAGTTGTCCGTACGGATTTAATCGTTCCTGAATGGGCCTCGAATCCGGTCACTTCCGTCTGCTCAAGAACAGCCACACCTTTGTCTTTAAGGCGATCAGCTAAACCACACACAAAAGCAGCCGGGTCCAGATGCGCATCCTCCGGATAATGAACTGCGCCGGCTATTCCGGGAAGCAGCGTCGGTTCCATCTCCAATGTCTCATCGGCTTTCAGAACTTTAGCTTGAACGCCATGCGACTCGAGAAGATGCGCCTCCTCACGACCGGCAAGAAAGCCCTTTTTTGTCCTATAGACAAACAGCCATCCATCCTTCCTGTAATTGCATTGAATGGATTCTTCTCGTATCAAGGCCTCAAACAGAGCTGAACTTGCATAGCTCAGGCCTTTTAAAGTACGCATGCCTTTTTCCACCTGCGGGCCTTTGCTCGCCTTCCAAAAACGCCAGATCCAGCGCAGGAGGCTGAAATCCAGTTGCGGTTTTATATAAAAGGGGCTGTCAGAATGCATCATCCAGCGGATACCCTGACTGAATGCTCCCGAATTGGCTAAAGGGATAATATAGCTGGGAACGATAAGGCCGGCATTCGCTTCCGAGCATCCCGAGGCTACTCCCTTCATGTCGCAAAGAGAGACGGAAACACCCTTCTTAGCGAGGTAATAAGCCGAACAGACACCGATCGCCCCTCCGCCGATAATCAGCACGTCCGATGTATTCATCTTCATCATTTCTTTCCTGGAATTAATGGAAGAACAATATGGGATGGATGATTTATATCATGATAGATCGTCTGCTTGGCCACGTTATATTCCGTGGCAAAAGCAGGGTCTCTATCCACATTCAGATTCCGGAAGAGAGGAAAAGCAGAACTGCAAATCTCCACGCGCATCCTGTGCCCGGCTAAAAACAAATTACTGGTAGGAGGAAGTTCCATTTCACATTTCCATATTTTCTCCCCCTCCAGACCTATATCCACCGGCTCCAGTCCGCGGGTGCTGTAGGGGTTGGCGTATGTGTAAAACACCGGGTAGGGTGTTCCGTTCGGATGCACGTCGATCAAGCGCACGAAGAAATCCGAAGCCGGTTCGCTCGAAGACACATAGAGCACGACATGAAGAGGCCCGGTCGCTTCGACATCCTCCTTTAGGGGAAGGGATGTATAAACCAGAACATCATCTCGTTTTTCGATCGGGCTCATGTCCACAGGACCTGCCTTAATAAGTTCGGTGTTATCCAAACCCATGATGGACGGGGTCGGATTCCCGGGATCATATATGTATTTATCCGGAGGTTCCTCTACCGGCAGCTCCATATTCAGACAGCCGTCTCCACGAAAAGAATTCGCTTTCCCCGACGAATGAAAATAATAGGGAGTGAACTGCGTTTCCGGAAAGGGCCACTCCTCGACCTCCCTCCACTCATTGCGTCCCATGACAAATACCTTAAGCGGCCTCTCCAGCTCAACTCCATTCGGGATGTCTTTCAACCACCGGTCAAACCATTTCAAAGCCACTTCATCCGTGTCGATCACGCTGTTCGGGCCGAAATCGAAATCTCCAATTTTAGGTGCAAGTCTGATCCAATGGTTCCAAGGACCCATGATGACATGCTGGTTGTTCTTTCCCATAGATCTCTTACTGTAGCGTTTCACTTGATTGAAATTGTAAAAACAGTACTCGGAGGCGCAATCGAACCAACCGGATATCTGAAGAATGGGGATATCGATCTTGGCGTATAAATCTTTGAAATTTTGAAATTCTTCAATGGGTTTTGTCCAGTTTCCTTCCGCGGCACGCAGGACATATTCTTCCCAATGTCCGTTTGCCTCTTGCAAAAGCATTCCCCAACCGGGAATCCGGCGACCGAGAAGCTTTGGCAATTCTATTAATGGGAGATGGCCTGCAATCCGATCCATATCATAGGCTTCCACATTCTGGTTAACTCTACCGTTGACGATGACAAGCCATGGCAATTCCTGAAGAGCGCTGTTCCCCGCGCCGGCGTTGCTGTTGCAATACGTCGCCAATCTCCTGTATGTTTCCGCGTCCCTTCCGAGTGATAGTGGAGCGACACTGGGCATCAACGCCTTCAAATAGGGATTGAGCGTATGAGAGACCATCCATTGGACAATGCCCAGATAGGAACCGCCGATCATTCCAACTTTGCCGGAAGACCAGGCTTGTGTTCCCAACCAGGTGATGGTGTCGTCTCCGTCCTTGGACTCATCCCGCTTCCCATACCAATCCCCTTCGGAATCGTATTTGCCGCGACAGTCCTGGACTGCGAAAACATAACCGTGCTCGACAAAAAATTTCCCTCGATCGGAATAGTTTTTGTTTTCACTCCCATAAGGAGTCCGGACCAGGACGACAGGAAATTTCCCATCCGATGCAGGTCTGTAAATATCCGCAGCCAGGCGGATACCATCCCGCATGGGAATCATGATGTTCATCTCCACGACAAAATCTTGAGAGAAAGAACCAACGTCTTCGTCGACAGTCCTTCCGAACACAAAATATAGAAAAAGGATTGCGGGAACTATCAATAATGTAAGAGCGCAAAATATTCGTTTCTTTTTCATTTGATTTCCTTGATTACATCATGGAATACACTTCCGCTCCAGCACTATTTCCACACTTCCTTAAAAACCCGAATGAAATTTTCGCCCAGAATTTTTTTAATATCCCCTTCGGCATATCCCCTCCCCAGAAGCCCTTCAGTCAGGTTCGGCGTTTTAGAAACATCTTCGATATCCCGAGGATAGGTCCAAGGCGGCAGAGGATAAGTGTCCGGGTCATACCCAAAAGCTTTGTATTCCTCGATGCTTTCCTGAGCGAAATCGAATCCTAGCCCGATATGATCGACACCCACAAGACCGGCGATGCAATCGATGTGATCAAGGAGGTCTTCGAGACACGGATTTTCTCTTTTGACAAATGCGGGAAAGGCATTCATCCCGATCACACCCTTTTTCTCAGCCAAAGCTTTGATTTGGTCATCCTTGAGATTTCGCTTGCTCGGACAGACAGAATTCGCGTTGGAATGACTGAAAATGACAGGGGCCTCGGAAACCTCCATGGCCTCCATGGATGTTCGATATCCGACATGAGAGAGATCCACTAGCATTCCCAATTTGTTCATTCTTTTGATCATGTTCAGACCGAATTCGGACAATCCACAGTCCGTGCGCTCAGTACAACCGTCACCGACAAGGTTTTTCTCGTTGTATGTCAGCTGGATGACCCTGACACCCAGCCTGCAAAAAACATCCAGGAGGGCCAAATCATGCTCTACAGGTCGGGAATTCTGGAAATGGAAGCCGACACCGATCCTACCCTCCTTTTTGGCGGCAAAAACGTCTTCGACCTCGGTCACGAACATAATTCTGTCATCATCTTCGAACCTTCGATAAAAGGCCGTGATTTGATCGACCGCTCCCCGAAAGGAATGATTGTGCGCCACCGAGCTCATGGCCAGCGTAATCCCGCCGGCTCTCAATTTCTCTATGTAGGCATCATTCATGCCGGGATTTACGAAAGGACAGGCATGATTCACCACTAGGGAAGATGAATGGATGTTACGATGGGTAAGAG
>JAFGNQ010000376.1 GCA_016926925.1 Candidatus Aminicenantota bacterium | reverse complement strand
TCTCATGTCCATGGGGCCGGGAATGCACAATGCCGCAGAGACTTCTCCTGATCCCTGGGGTTATATGTATGTCCTGGGCATGATGAAAATGATGCCGGAGGGAAGCCTTGTCTCGCTCAGTGCGGGTGGCAGGAACTGGCTGCCCTTGACCACATTCGCTATTTTGATGGGGGTGGATACGGTCCGAGTGGGAATGGAGGACCACCTCTACATTTATCCCCATAGGGATGAGATTATTGAATCTAATGCCGCAGAGACTCGCAAGGTTGCTAATATAGCCAAAGAGCTGGGTAGAGATATCGCAACACCCACTGAAGCAAGGGAAATCATGGGAATCGCTTAATTCTGTGGAAGTATGGCAATGATCTCGACAGTATAAATGATAGGAAATACTGGAATTCTCATCATCGATTTCATAAGTTCCACAGACGGCATGGAACCCCTCAAATGCTGCTCTGGGTTCGTCAGGGTTTCCGTTACTCATATCGTCTGATACGAATTTCGCGGTCAGGATCTGCAACCGCTGGCACGCAGACTACGGCGATACCGAAAGGCTGAAGGCCCATCTTTCGGAAAATCCTGCACTGTGGCGGCAGATCGATAAATATTTTTGAGCCTCTTTCTGAGCCTCCAAAGCCGTTTACCGGCTTTTTCTAATATCTTCCGTAAATCCTCGGTAAAGCCCTCTTCCGCGACGATTCTCTATTGAAGGCGATTCTTTTCGAAATCCTGGCCCCCCTGTTCAAAATCAGCAAATATCTCTTGAAGTCATAAGATAGGGAATTACTTCTGTGCTTCTTAACTTAGAAGCAGTGGAATCGGGATAGCCCAGATTTTATCGCCCAAACTCACCGTCCTGCTCCCGGTATAAGCCAGTATGCCTGCCAGACAGGAGGGAGTTGTCGAGAGAAATACTTTCAAACCGGAAAGGTCTTTCTCCTGCCAGCGGCTGCTGTTTTTGATCTCTATGGCGATTGTTCCAAAGCTTGTTTCGGCAATAAAGTCGACCTCATGACGGCCCTGAACATGCCAAAAATAGATTCGTGCACCGGGTGAATGCGCAGCCAATATGCCTTCCAGGTTTTGGAGGACGTAACATTCGAGAAGCACCCCGCTGAAGGGTCCGGATGAGGTGGATTCGTTCTGTCCAGCAAGATGCGCAGCTAGTCCGGAATCGGAAAAATAGAGCTTCGGCGACTTGATCAAGCGGCTGGAGGGATTGCGGAAATAGGGAGGCAGGCGGCGAAGCACAAAGGATATTTCTATGAGCGATAGATATCTCGATGCCGTCATGACATTGAGCTTGCCGTCGCGGGCCAGTTCGCTTTGTTTTAAAAGCCGGCCGTTTCGCAGAGCGGCAAGCTGAAGGAAATGGCGGAAGGTTACCAAATCGGCGACTTGGCTCAGCGACCGGATGTCCCGTTCGAGATAGGTCTGCTCATATCCTTGAAACCAGAGCTTGCGGTCGGAAACCTCACCGAGACAGACAGGCGGCATTCCCCCCTTGAGTATTTCTGTCCAGCGAACCGGTGAGGCCGTATCAGCGGGGAAATCGCGGTGTTTTAAAAAGTGGATCAGTGCGGGGATTTGGTCCGTTGCTTTTATGATTTCTCTTCGGGTGAAGGGCTGAAGGGTTAAATAGACAGCTCTGCCGGCCAGGCTTTCTGAGATGTTCTTGAGCAGCAGGAAATTAGCCGAGCCGGTCAGCAGGAATTTCCCGGGTCTTCGGTCCTTATCCACTTGTCGCTTGATGACGGTGAGGATTTCGGGAAATTTTTGAGCTTCATCGATTGAAAAATCCTCTTTTCCGGATAGCAGGTTCTCTGGATTATTTCTTGCGGCCTCGAGGACGGCGAAGTCGTCAAAGTTTAGATATTTTCTTTTCCGGAGTTCAGGCTGGTTTAAAAGCAGTGTGCTCTTACCTGTCTGCCTCATGCCTGAGAGTACAACGACAGGCATGTTTTTCAAGGTATGAGTAATTGTAACGGAAATTTCTCTTTGTCTGTATATTGTCATTTTATAACATTAAATGTTATTTTATGACATATGTCAAGGGGTGTTTGACTCTGCCCTCATTCCTTGATATTCTTTTCTCAAGAAACGTAATAAGGGGAAAAGAATGTCCATCAAGTGCCCTAAATGTCAGGCTGATAATCCCGAGACTGCGTCGTTTTGTGCAGATTGTGGGACGAAGCTTACCTCTTCTGAGGGTATCGAGTTTACCGAAACCCTCCAGGCACCCAAAGAAGAATTGACTACAGGCTCGACTTTCGCCGAACGATACCAGATTATCGAAGAGCTGGGAAAAGGCGGTATGGGCAAAGTCTATAAGGCCTTCGATAAAGAGATCAATACCAAGATAGCTCTGAAACTGATCAAGCCGGAGATCGCATCCGATCCAAACACGATTGAGCGGTTCAGGAACGAACTGAGAACGGCACGGGATATAGTCCATAAAAACGTCTGCCGGATGTACGACCTGAACAAAGAAGAAGGCTCTTATTACATCACGATGGAATACGTGTCCGGCGAGGATCTGAAGAGTTTCATCAAGCGGTCGGAGAAATTGACGGTGGGCAAAGCGGTGTCCGTCGCCAAACAGGTCTGTGACGGCCTGGCGGAAGCCCACAGTCTCGGGGTGGTTCATCGGGACCTGAAACCGGGCAATATCATGATCGATACCAATGGAAATGCGCGGATCATGGATTTCGGGATAGCGCGGTCGCTGACCGGCAGGGGCATCACGGATAAGGGCGTAATGATAGGCACCCCGGATTATATGTCACCGGAACAGGTCGAAGGAAAGGATATCGACCAACGCACGGATATTTATTCCTTAGGCGTGATCCTTTATGAAATGGTCACCGGCAGATTGCCCTTCGAAGGGGAGACGGCCTTAAGCATCGCCCACAAGCAAAAATACGAAAAACCGCAGGAACCGAAGACCTTCAATCCTCAGATCCCCGGCGATCTCAACGCCGTCATACTCAAATGTCTGGAAAAAGACAAGGAGCGGCGCTATCAGAGCGCCGGGGATTTGATGGCTGAGCTCGAAAATATCGAAAAAGGCATCCCGACCACAGAGAAGCTGATCCCGGAGAAGAGGCCGCTGACCTCCAGAGAAATTACGTTGACCTTCGGCCTGAAGAGAGTGGTTATTCCCGGAGTGGTCTTTGTAGCCCTTGTCTTCATTGGGGTGCTGATTTGGCGGCTCCTTCCCAAAAAAGAGACCGCCGCCATCGCTTCGGGCAAGCCTTCCCTGGCCGTTCTCTACTTCGAGAACAATACGGGCGATGAGAACCTGGAGTATCTGAGGAGCGGTCTGGCCGAGTGGCTGATAACGGACCTCAGTCAGTCCCGGCTTATCGATGTTTTGAGCGGAGACAAGGTTTTCAGCATTTTGAAGGACCTGAACCTGCTCGAAGCTGCTAAATATTCTTCGGAGAACCTGGTTGAAGTAGCCAGGGAGGGAAACGTAAGCTATATTTTGAAGGGAAGCTATATCAAAATCGGCGGCAATTTCGTCATCACGGCCATGCTCCAGAAGCCAGGCACCGGAGAGCTCATCAGTTCGAAGCAGTTCAGATGTAGGGGAGAAGAAGAGATTCCGCAACGAATCGACGAGCTGACCCGGACGATCAAGTCGGACCTGAATATTTCCCGGGATAAGATAGCCGACGATATCGATAAGGACGTGGGCACGATCACCACCTCATCTCCGGAAGCCTATAAATATTACAGTGAAGCCCGCAAGTATCACAATGCGGGGGACAACAAGAACGCTATCCAACAGTATGAAAAGGCGGTCGAGATCGACCCGGATTTCGCCATGGCCTACAGGGGGCTGGAGACGGCCTACAACAACATGGGCTATTTTTCAAAAGGCAGGGAGTGTGCCCGAAAGGCACTGGAACTGGCGGACCGGCTTTCGGACTCCGAGCGTTATATCGTTCAGGCTCAGTTCTACTGGGGATCGGAAAAAACCTATGATAAAGCCATCGAGGCTTTTACCAAATTGCTGGAGATTTATCCGAGACACAATATCGCGAATACCAACCTCGGGGTTATGTACGTAAATATCGAAGAATGGGATAAGGCCATCGAGCGGTTCGAGTTTTTGATCCGGAACAAAGACGAAACCTATTTCCCTTACTTCAACATTGCTGGGCCGTATGCAGCCATAGGGATGTACGACAAGGCCAGGCAGATTCTCGAGTCTTATCTCGAGAATTTTCGGGATGATGCGAATATCCGTTGGGCTTTGGCAGGCATTGACCTGATCCAACATGAATATGACAGCGCTCTGGCCGAGATAGACAAGGCTCAGTCAATTTCCCCTGGTTTTCAAAATATCTATACAAAGGGGTATTTCCTCCAGACTAAAGGGAATTTTATGGAAGCGGAAAAAGAATATATGAAGCTCCTGGAGTCGGATGAGCCGATCGCCCAACTTTTTGCGAGAGAGGGATTGGCGTCCCTTTGCGGGCAGCAGGGGAGGTTGCGGGAGGCGTGCGACCAGATGGACCGGGGAATAGAGCAGACTCAGAAACTGGGGGAAAAGGGTGCGGAAGCTGATTTCCATAATATGCTCAGCTATTACCATCTGAGATCGGGAGACCTCGAGGCGGCTTTAAAGGAGTGCGGGGAGTCGGGCAGGATTGCTTCTGAGTGGGAAGTGATGTGGCTCCAGGAAAATGCCCTGTATTTGAAGGCCATGGTCTACCTGGCCATGAAATCGGTGGATAGGGCCCAGAACGCGGCTTTCGAGCTTAGAGACTTGATCGGAGAGGAGCTCAATAAAAAAAGAATGCGGCTCTACGACAGTATCGCGGGCAGGATAGAGCTGGAAAAGAAGAATTACAGCCAAGCCTTAGAATACCTCTGGAAATCGGTATCCCTGCTCCCTTATGAAAATTCTGAGAGGGATGATCACGCCCTCTTT
>JAFGNQ010000004.1 GCA_016926925.1 Candidatus Aminicenantota bacterium | reverse complement strand
GACGAATTCATCCTCGAAGCGAAGCGGCCCGTTCACAAGCCCGTTTTCATCCAGGACCAAGGCATTCTCCAGGGATCCCCCCAGGGCCAACCCCCGTTCCCTGAGAGCTTCGACATCCTTCAAGAAGCCGAAGGTTCTTGCCGGAGCTATTTCCTTCACAAAGCTCTCTTCATCCACTCTCAATTCGTAGGACTGCTTCCTGATGGCCGGATGGTCGTAATCAATAGTGTAGACCAGCCGGAAATCATCGCAAGGCTCGACGGATATATAAGCATCCTCTTCTCTCACTGTAAACGGCAGGATAATCTTCAAGAGCTTTCTTTCAATGTTGAGCGGTTCGATACCGCCGGCAAGAATCGCCTTGACAAACTCAAGTGCGCTCCCATCGCAAATGGGGATTTCTTCCCCATCCAGGTAAACATTCAAACTGTCTATCCCGAGCACAAAGAGCGCAGCCATCAGGTGTTCGATCGTACGAACACTTTTTTCTCCTTTTCCCAGGATTGAACTGTACATGGACTCCACTTGATGAGGGTCGGGACGGAGTTCATAATTCTCATGGCGCACCAAATAAAAGACAATCTCACCTGATTTGGAAGGCTTCAAAGTGAGAAGCACGTTTTGGCCGGAGTGGACTCCGATTCCAGACAATTGCACTTCGCCCGCAATAGTCGCTTTCGTTTTCCGCATGGACTTCCTTTAAAGTATATACGATGAGCCATTTCCGGTCCAGCGCTTGGCTGTCAAAACTCTGACATATATCTAACTACCGGGCTGTACCCGGAATTCAAAAAAACAATGATAATAGACCGATACCTGAGAACTGTTTCGCATCGAGATGTCAAGTTGAAGCACTTCACCTCCCGTAGTATTCACTCGATAGCATTTCAAAGCGAGTGTGCGTCACGGTCCGTTAGAGTCGCATGGTGGAGGTGGGGGGGTCTTCGACGAAAACGGACCGTGACGCGCACTTACTCGTATCATTTGCATCGAGATCATCACGGCAATGACACAGCATCCACCCCGCTCCCAGTCTAGCGGAGGTAAGCAGAAATGTGCTAGAATGAGCCGATGAACAGACAACTGGAAAAAATCCTCCAAGACATTCAGAATGGAACGGTATCCGTCAAAGAGGCTCTTGAAATTCTCAAGGATTTTCCATACCAGGACCTCGACTTTGCTAAAATCGACCATCACAGGGAGCTGAGGCGCGGTTTCCCTGAGGTCATTTTCGGGCAAGGGAAAACAGAGGAACAAATTGCCAAGATCGCGAAAGAAATTCTGAACAAAGGAAGCAACCTTCTTATAACGAGGATCGACGCCAAAGTCCATGAACATCTGAAGCAAAAAATCCCGATGATCCAGTATAATTCTCTTGCAAAAGCAATTTACCTCAAACAGAAAGACCCTCCTCCAGGCAAGGGAAAAATCATTATCATCACGGCAGGAACATCGGATATCCCCGTCGCCGAGGAAGCAGCCGTGACCTGCGAGATTCTAGGCAATAAAATCGAAAAGATCTATGATGTCGGAGTAGCCGGTCTCCACCGTCTTTTTGGCGAGTACGAGAAAATAAGACACGGACGAGTTATCATCACGGCCGCCGGGATGGAAGGAGCACTGCCCAGTGTCATTGCCGGAATTACGAATATTCCGATAATCGCAGTACCCACGAGTGTCGGTTATGGAACGAGCTTCAAAGGCATCGCCGCTCTCCTGGCGATGCTCAACTCATGTCCCGGAGGCATGGCTGTCGTCAACATCGACAACGGTTTCGGCGCTGCATACATGGCCAGTCTCATCAATCACCTCTAAATCGTCCGTACTGGGATAAAAATTTCATTTTAAACAATTTAGATTCTTGACAAACTCAAAACGCAACCCTATATTTTATGAGTTAATTTTTATCTACCACACTCCTCAATAATGGAAGTCATCGATCAGATCAAACAGGCCGCAAGCATTGTCGCCATCGCTTCTCAGTACACAACCTTGAGGTTGCGCGGCAAGAAACATATCGGCCTGTGCCCCTTTCACTCGGAAAAATCACCTTCTTTCACCGTCGATGAAGAGAAGCAGCTTTTCCACTGTTTCGGCTGCGGCATCGGAGGGGACATCTTCACTCTTGTCATGGAGAAGGAAAACCTCAGCTTCCCGGAAGCCCTACGTTATCTGGCTGATAAATTCAACATCAAACTCCCGGAGAAAAAAAGTTTTTCACCTCAAATGCAGAAGCTCGAAGAGCAGCTTTATACTATAAGTGAAGACGCTTTAGCCCATTTCCGGAAAAACCTTTTCAACACCAAAGAAGGCGAGAAGGCACAGGAATATCTGCACAAAAGAAAAATTTCCGATGAAACCATTCAAAAGCTCAAAATCGGCTACGCTCCTAATTCCTGGGATTCACTGCTCAATGCATTCCAGAGGAAAAAGATCACTCCCGGATTGCTCGAAAAGGCCGGTCTGGTCCTGAGGAGAACCAGCAAAGAAGGGTTCTATGACCGATTCAGAGGCCGGATTATCTTCCCGATATTCACAATTTCAGGAAAAGTGGTTGCCTTCGGAGGGAGATCCATAATCGGCCAAGATCCAAAGTACCTCAACTCCCCCGATACACCCATTTACACAAAAGGAAACCTTCTCTACGGACTCAATTTCTCAAAAGAAGCGATCCGTGAGAGGAGCGCCGTTATCCTCGTTGAAGGCTATACCGATTTTCTCGCTCTCTATCAAGCCGGGATAGAGAATGTCGCTGCTTCCCTTGGGACGAGTTTGACGACGGAACAGGTCGTGCTGGCCAGGAGGTTCGCAGCTAAGGTCATGGCTTGCTACGACGCGGACGCCGCAGGACTCAAGGCCGCCACTCGCGCCGTTGCTATCTGTTTTGAGCAAGGTATTGGAATCGAAATAACGGAACTTCCCAAAGACTTCGATCCCGACAGTTTCATCCAAAAATTTGGACCAAAAAAATTCCAGGAGTTTTTGGAAAAAAGCATATCAGGGCTCAGATTTTTGATAAATTCCCAGGCACAAGGAAAAAATTTGGATAGCCCGGAAGTCAAATCAAAGGCCGCAAAAAACATCGTCGAGCTCATCGATCACATCCCGGATCCGGTAGTACGGAGTGAGTATCTCAAGAAAACGAGCGAATACCTTGCGATCGATGAGAAGATCCTGCGTTCGATGATCCAGATTAAAAAGCCCGAAAAAGAAAGCGAAGCACGGTACAGTTTTCTCAACGCAGAAAAACGTCTTCTGCAAATCCTTTTCGAAGACAGCGGCATTGCACCCGTCGTCTTTCAAGCCATGAAGGATGAGGATTTCAAGGGATTGAAAAGCGAGCCTATATTCAAAATTCTGTCCGATTTTTTCAACAACGGAAAAGAGCCTGATTTTCAGGTGCTGCGAGAGAATATCGGTAAAGATCTCTTCAGTACTCTGTCACAAATTCTCCAGGAAAAAGAACAAACGCCGAGCAGTTCCGAAGCGCTCGCATGTGTAATGGCACTCCGTCAATTTTCTCTCGAGAATCAATCCAGAGTACTTAAATTCGAAATACAAAAGCTGGAAAAAGCCAAGGAAACAAAAAAAGTCATGACAGTCATGAGAAGGTTGCAGGAAGTTAAGATGCAGCTTTCCGAACTTTCGAGCCAGAATTTGCAGGAATGAGCTATAATAGAAGACAGAGGAGTATAAATTGCCATCCGAAAACGAAGATCAAAAAGACGAAATCAACGAGCTTATCACGAAAGGACGGAAGCAGGGTTATTTGCTCTTTGAAGAAATCGACAAAACCTTCCAGGACGAAGCCGATACGGGAGAACATTTTGACGAATTCTTGAGTTCTATGGACGACTACGGCATCAAGATCTTGGACAAGCAAAGACAAGCTGCGCCCAAAAGGCGAAAAACCGATATCGTCTCTCTCGAAGGACTGGAAAGAACAACAGACCCGGTCAAACTCTACCTGAGAGAGATGGGCAATATCTCGCTCTTAACGCGCGAGGGAGAAATCTCCATTGCCAGAGAAATTGAACGAGGCGAAAAATCCATCATCAAAGCACTCTCTAAAACAAAGCTCGTCCTTAACGAAGTTCTCAGCCTGGAAGACCGGCTGGATGAGGATCCGGATATCCTGCAGGAAATGTTCGATTTCAGTGACGAGGAAATCGCCGAGGGAAAACTCGAGGAAAAAAAGCATCAAATCTTTTCTAAAATATCAAAAATTAGAAAACTCAGCGATCAACTCGATCAAATTGCTACGACGAAGAAATTCGCCTTTACCCGGGGGCGGCTGATCGTCAAGATAAGCCGGTTGATACGAGATCTCAACATTCGTCCTTCCCGCCGGGAAATTATTATCGATGAGCTTCGCGAAAAGCTCAGAATCATCAATGATCTGGAGGAGATGAAGGAAGAATTCAAGGTCTCGGCGAGTCACACCCGAAGCAAAAAGAGAGAGGCCGAATTCAAAGAAAAAATCAAAGATATCAATAAAGCCCTGAGAGGCTATCAAGATGAAATTGCGCTCGACTCTCAAGGCTTGAGAAAAACATTGCGGTCGATCACTACAGGGAAGAAAATCAGCGACCAAGCTAAAAAAGAACTCGTCGCCGCCAACCTGCGTCTTGTGGTCAGCATTGCAAAAAAATACAGCAACCGCGGACTGCAGTTCCTCGATCTGATCCAGGAAGG
>JAFGNQ010000375.1 GCA_016926925.1 Candidatus Aminicenantota bacterium | reverse complement strand
TATCTTTTTAGGGAGAGAGAAATATAAAAAAAGATTCGGATTAAGAATCCTTGATAAGGACTATATGAATAGAGAATCGGAGAAAATATTAGAAAAATTAAAGCTTACGATCCCTTTTTTGAATCGTCCGATTCGTTTCCTCTCTGGTGGACAGCGGCAAGGAGTGAGTATCAGTCGAGCGATTTATTGGAATGCTGATGTTATTGTTATGGATGAGCCTACGGCTGCTTTGGGTATCAAAGAAAAACGGCAAGCCAAAGATCTGATCCTGGACTTACGATCCAGAGGGGTTACTATTATCATCATTAGCCATGAAATGGTCGATGTTTTTGAAATTTCAGATAAAATCGTTGTTTTGCTTCAAGGGAGATGTGTCGGTGTCAAAGAAAGGAGCAAAACAGACATTGGCGAAATTGCAAAGCTTATTATTACGGGTAGAAGTGGGGAACCACTCGAGAATTCGACAGTATAAGTTAGGAATGATAGATGTTGGATGTTGGATATTGGATTAAATCATTCAATATTCAACACTCAACATTCAACATTTTATTTTGGGAGGGTGATTCATGGATGCTAAGGTTGGTTGTGTGGGGGATTTGTTAGTTGAAATTATGAGGCCGAAGGTAGATGATCCTCTCAATGAACCGGGGACATTTGTAGGACCGTATGCCAGCGGCGCTTCAGGAATTTTCATCGATGCGATTGCTCGCTTAGGAATACCGGCGAGCTTTGTTGGGGCAGTCGGAAGGGATGATTTTGGTGATTTGATTCTTAAACGATTTCAGGAAGATGGTGTTGATATATCGCACATAAAAGTGATGGAGGATTACACTACTGGTGTGGCCTTTGTGACCTATTTTAGTGATGGCAGCCGAAAATTTATCTATCATCTGCCGCGAGCAGCTACAGGACAGATTTACCCGGAAGATATAGATCCTGACTACATATCAGGTCTTGATTACCTGCATATTGTCGGATCGACCATGTCCATCAATGAGCAAAGCGCAAAAGCCTGTCTAAAAGCCATAGATTTGGTCAAACACTCAGGTGGCAAAGTCAGCTTTGATCCGAATTTCCGTCCGGAACTCATCAGTGCAAAAGAAGTGCGAGATCGATTTCATCCTTTAATCACGCAATCAAATATTGTCTTTCCAACACACGAGGAGGTAGCAGTTTTAACAGGGGAAGAAAATTTACGAGAGGCTTGTAAGAAACTCCTGGACATGGGACCCGAAATTGTCGCCGTGAAACAAGCTAAAGCAGGATCAACAGTTTTTACTGCAGACGAGGAATTCCATGCCTCCGCATTTACGGTTGAAGAAATCGATCCGACCGGGGCAGGAGACTGCTACTGCGCTGGTTTTCTCGCGGGGGTCTTGAAAGGGATGGACTTACAAGAAACTGCACGATTTGCAAATGCAGTAGGCGCCCTGGCAGTGACGAAAAAAGGCCCGATGGAAGGGACGCCAACCTTACAACAAGTGAATGAACTTTTAGGCTGAGATAAAGGGTGAAGGGCAAAAAACAAACAGAGAGTTTTTTGGCTCTCCCATAAAATTATGGAGACGTATTTTATCCCCCCTTACCCCCTCAAGGAGGGAATAAACGCTCAGAACCGAATATTCCTCCCTTGAGGGAGGATAGAGGGGTGTTCATGTTTGGAAACAAGCATGATTTCTCTTTTGTACCTCGCCCTTCGCTTCTCGCTTTATATTTCTTCCCGATCTCCCACTGCATAGGCATAGACTTTCAAAACATCTCTGATCTTATCCCTGATAAATGCCTCCGGATCTTTTCTCAAGACGCCGTTTCGTAGTTTTTTATACTGCTCGGGTAAAAACTGGCTTATCAATGACAGAGGGATTTCTATGGAGCGAAGGTTGTTAATCAACATGTTCAGAGAGTCCTGGACATCTTTATCCAGCCAATAATACCTCACTCTATCGAAAAAACTATATTTTCTCGCAAACGCGACTTCATGTTCATCGCCCAGATAATATTTTTGCCAATATTTCGGCTTACGGATCATTGCATGATCCAACGTTTCTATGAATTTTGAGAATTGAATATTTTGCTTATTCTTCAGGAGTTCCTCCTCCATATAATTTAGCATAAAAATCGCTTCTCTTGCCGCAAATGTTAATGAGGGGCCGACTTTTATGATTGCAATCCCGTCTTCAACCATCTCTTTTAAACCTGTGTCGGTCTGATTGTCTGTAGTATGTCCTTCAAAAACCAGGTTTGGAAATTCTCTGAGTGCATCGGTTAATTCTTTGGCTTTTTCGCGATCATATTCAATGATCGTGTGATCTCCATGTTCAACCCCAGGTTGGACGACGACCGCAATCACCCTCTCCCAGGCATCTTGTAAATTGCGTTTATAAAAGGCATCTCGTGTAATAGAAACTGTTTTCTTAAAATCAGAAGGGTTTGTGATGCTCAGCCCCTCTTCGACTTCATCGCTTCCTCCAGGAGTCGGAACCTCTGTCCCGATCACATATACCGGGGCACTAACATTGTAATTCTCATTTTTCAGTCTGGTATATGCTTCTTCTGCCACAGTACAAAGATCCGCACATCGT
>JAFGNQ010000374.1 GCA_016926925.1 Candidatus Aminicenantota bacterium | reverse complement strand
TAATTGGCTTTCTGGACGTTGTTCCAGGCAAGCTCTCTAAGCCCTTCCCGACCCATGGCCTCAAGAAAGATCGTCGCCCGCAGGGCGCAAAGGGCTTGGTTTGTGCAAATATTCGAGGTGGCCCGTTCACGCTTGATATGCTGCTCCCGAGTCGAGAGCGTAAGCACATATCCTTCCTTTCCTTCAACATCGACTGTTCGGCCTGAGATCCTACCTGGAAATTGCCGAATAAAATCCTGGCGGCAGGACATGAACCCTAAATAAGGACCTCCGAAGCTCAATGGCAGGCCAAAGGATTGAGCCTCCCCCGTAACGATGTCGGCACCCGACTTTCCAGGGGGCTCCAAAATTCCAAGGGACAAAGCCTCGGATACGACCACCACGGAGAGAGAACCTTGAACTTGAGCGGTATCCGAGATTCGTCCCAAATCTTCTATCACCCCCAAATAGTTGGGAGACTGTGTGACCACAGCCGACACACTTTCGTCAAGCCTCTTATGCAAATCATCATGATCCAGTCTGCCGGATTCGGTGAATGCCACCTCTTCGATTGTGAGTCCGAGGTTTCGTGTGTAGGTCCTGATAACCTGCCTGTACTGCGGATGAACCGTGCGGGCTACCAAAATCTTCGGCTTTTTCTTGAGTCTATGAGCCATGAGCACGGCTTCGGCAGCTCCGGATGCACCGTCATAAAGAGAGGCGTTCGCAATTTCCATTCCTGTCAGCTGGCAGATCAGCGTTTGAAACTCGAAAATGATCTGGAGAGTTCCCTGGCTGACCTCGGCCTGGTAGGGAGTGTAAGGGCTGATAAACTCTCCCCTGCTGCTCAAATAATCCACAATCGAAGGGATGATATGCGGGTAGGAACCGGCACCTAAAAAGGAGAGATATCTGTTTTCTTCATTCCGACCGGCCAATTTCCCGAAATAGGCTTCCAGCTCCGGCTCGGACATAGCTTTCGGAATATTGAGGTCTCGCTTTAAACGAATCTCCTCCGGTATCGATGTAAAGAGTTCATCTACGGAGGAAATGCCGGCTTTCGCGAGCATCTCTTTTTTATCTTTATCGCTTAATGAAATATAACTCATCCTTGATCTCGTCTGATGCTGAAGATCACTCTTCCAAATCCCCCAGGAATTTTTCATAGTCCGAAGCGGACAGAAGCTTTTCGAGCTCAGATACGTCTTTCAACCTCAATTGAATGATCCAGCCTTGACCGTGCGGATCGTCGTTCACCAATTCAGGGGAATCATCCAATTTCTCATTGACCATCGTCACCTCCCCCGAAACGGGCGCGTAGATGTCCGACACGGCTTTCACGGACTCGACAACTCCGAAAGATTGGTGAAATTCCAAAGCTGTTCCCGGAGCGGGAAGTTCCACATAGACAACATCTCCCAATTGTTTCTGGGCAAATTCCGTGATGCCGACAGTAGCGACACCTTCCTTAACTTTTATCCACTCATGATCCTTTGTGTAATAAAAATCATCCGGATACATTCTTATCCTCCTCGTATTTGTCGCAATTCAGGAGCAAGCTGTCGGGGTTTCTTCCCGGGATTACAGCTTGTCCTTACTTTTTTGCCTTTGATCAGGCGTTACGCTTATAAAACGGCAGCGGAACGACCTTGGCCTTCACCCGATTTCCTCGTATTTCCACTTCTATTTCCGAATCGATTTCCGAGGCTTCTGCAGGAAGATACACCAACCCGATACTTTTTTTCAGGAAGGGAGCGTACGTTCCTGAAGTGACTTTTGCTACTTCTTTTCCTCGAACAAAGACAGGATAACCGTGCCGGGCAATACCTCTACCGGATATTTCAAAGCCGGAAAGTTTCCTCTTGACTCCCTCTTCTTTCTGCTTGAGAAGGGCATCACGCCCCAGAAAATCGCCTTTTTTAAATTTGACAAGCCAAGCCAGTCCCGCTTCCAACACAGTTGTCGTCTCATCGATATCGTTTCCGTAAAGCATCAATGTGGATTCGAGGCGAAGGGTGTCTCGCGCTCCCAGCCCGACAGGAAGGATTCCGTACTCCTCCCCTCCTCCCAAGAGAGCCTCCCAAATCTTAATGGACTCTTCGGATTGCGTGTAAATCTCAAAGCCGTCTTCCCCCGTGTATCCGGTCCTCGAGACCAGGGCGCCGATATCGGCAACACTGCCTCTCGCTGCATGGAAGGCTTTCATTTCCTTTAACTCTATTCCTGTCAACGGTTGAAGAATTGAGACGGCATTGGGACCCTGTAGGGCGATTTGAGTGTATTCCGCACTTTTATTCTCAACGAGCACATCAAATCCCGCCCGTTGATTGACAATCCACTCATGATCCTTGTCAGAATTTGCAGCATTGACGACAAGCAAGTATCTTTCCTCATTCAAGCAATAGACCAGCATGTCATCGATAAACGTGCCTTTAGGCGTGGTGAGAGCCGTATACTGAGCCATATTCGGCGTCAGGCGGGCTGCATTATTCGGCGTCAGGTACTGAACGAAATCGAGCGCCTGTTTGCCGGAAATCAGGATCTCTCCCATATGGCTGACGTCAAACAGACCTGCATGCGTGCGTACGGCCATGTGTTCTTCGATGATCCCCGAATACTCGACAGGCATCTCCCAACCGAAGAATTCGATCATCTTTCCGCCGAGTTTATGATGAGAGGAGTTGAGTCTCGTTTTTTTCATGGCACATCCTTAGAGAAACTATTTTACTATCATATATTACACGTTGATGCAATAGAAATTCCAGTCTCTTTGTGTGAAACATTTCCGTTTTCATTGCAGCCCTTTCGAGATATTAAGGAAGAGCAATACATCGGCCATATGCGTCGCTGAATACTGAGGAGGAGGCGCAATCGAGTTACAGCCCGTTCGAGTCGCATAGCGGTTTTGATAGGGAGGTCTTCGACGAAAACAAACTGTGAGGCGTCCATCTCATCATTAGAACACCGGGAAATGGGATGCTTTTTCTTTAGATCTGAGGGCCATCGCACTTTCTCTTGGAAACGTTCAAAGATGCCTTCGTTCTGACGGAATATTTTGCTATAATGGCCGGGAATATCGCTGCCAATACAAAACCAATGAGTATAAGACTATGATTGAGACAAAAAAAACCTTGAGAGAGTATGTATACGCCATTTTGAAGGACAACTATCCTCTGGAACTCAACGATGTCGAGATGTCCACCACCCCCAACATCAAAATGGGCGATCTGGCAATGGCTTTCCCTTTTCAACTCGCAAAAAAAATGCAGCGTTCGCCCAGAGAGCTTGCCCAAGAAATCGTCCCACAGCTCATGTCTCTCCCGAATGTGCAGAAAACCGAAGTCGCCGGCGGAGGGTTCATCAACCTCTTTTTGAATAAAGAACAATTTTTAATCCGGTGCCTTCAATCCCTGGAGAAGACAAGCCTTTCCCGGGAAGAAACGAAAATTATCATCGAACACACCAACATCAATCCCAATAAGGCAGCCCATATTGGGCACCTGAGAAATGCCTGCCTCGGAGACGTTCTCGGTCATTGTCAGAAGTTCAAAGGAGAAAAAGTCGAGATCCAAAATTACATAGATGATACGGGTGTTCAGGTCGTTGATGTCGTTTTCGGATTCATGGAGATCGAGAAAAAAGGCTTGGCAGAAATCCGGGACATAGGCGGAAAATTCGACTATTATTGTTGGGATCTTTACACACGTGTATCCTCCTACCTGGAAGCGAATCCTCAATCTCAAAAAAGACGGTCGCAAATCTTGAAGCATGTCGAAGAGGGAATAAATCCCGAAGCTGAAATCGGGAACCACATCTCTCGCCGGATCATCTCAGCCCATCTTCGCACCATGAGACGTTTGGGCATCGGTTATGATGTCCTTCCCTGTGAAAGCACGATATTAGCCTTGAAATTCTGGGAAAAAGCTTTTTCTCTCCTTAAAGAAAAAGAGGCCATCGCCTATGTGGACGAGGGCGAGAATAAGGGCTGCTGGGTGATGAAACTCGACAGCGAAGCAGACCGGGAAAAAATCATAGTCAGATCGGACGGCACCGTAACTTATGTAGGCAAGGATATCGCCTACCAGCTCTGGAAATTCGGGCTCCTGGAAATAGATTTTTTCTATCGTCCTTTCGAGAAAGAGGGAGAAAAGACTATCTGGATCACCACCGCTGTGCCCTCCAAGGATACACCTACATTCGGCAGTGGAAGTTTGGTCTACAATGTTATCGACACCCGTCAATCCTACCTGCAACAGATCGTCGTTCAAGGCCTGCGGTCGCTCCACTTTCTGAAACAAGCGGAGAAATCCATTCATTTTTCTTATGAAATGGTGGCGCTTTCACCTAGAAGCCTTGAAGAGCTCGACCTGGAGATTGCCGAGGAAGACAAAAAGAAAAATTTTCTCGAGGTATCCGGTAGGAAGGGTTTGGGCGTAAAGGCCGACGACCTGCTCGACCGTCTTGAAGAAAAGGCTCTCAGCGAGGTGGAAAAACGAAACCAGGATCTTCCTTCGGATCAGAAAGAGGACATAGCCCATAAGATTGCCGTCGGTGCACTTCGCTATTTTATGCTCAAATACGCACGAAACTCTCTCATCATCTTCGACTTCGAAGACGCCTTGAGCTTTGAGGGGGAAACAGGTCCTTATCTTCAATACACTTCCGTCCGGATAAACAGCATATTCCGAAAACTTGAGGAACGGGAAGGCAGGGGTGAAGAAAATGTGCGCGCCATTGTCGGCAAACCCATATCCCTTTCCATTTTATCTGATGAAGAGCTGCTCGATTTTTGGGAGATCATTCTCTACGCCTCCCAGCTCGATGAGGAAGTCCTCCATACCATTCGCTCTCTCGAGACGTCGCACCTGGCTAAATTCGCGTTCAACCTCTGTCAAAAATTCAATGCCTACTACCATAAATACTCCATCCTTTCAGAGAAGGATCACGGTGTTCAGAACATCCGCATCCTGGCAATCTTTTACATCAGGGAAGTACTCAAGCAGGTCCTGTCGCTCATGGGCATTCCACTCCCCGAGCGGATGTAAAAAGCGGGACTGAATCAGGGTTCATCACAGTTCATTTTCGTCGAATACCCCCACCACCGCCCACCATGCGACTCAAATGAACCGTGAGTCATATAAATGATTGCCCCTCCCCTTTTTCGATATTCAACAGCGGCAAAACAGAAACAGAAAGGCATACATGCTGCGCCCAAATATTGAAATATTTTCCAAAATCCCTAAAATAGTAAGCTTGGTCATATACTGTTTCACTTACTGGTAAAGAAAAAAAGCCGGTGCTTGGATTCAACTCCATTTTGAACGAAGGCACCGCGACAATTCTAAAGAATGATATCTCATTCAGACGAAAGGAGGCAAAGGATGATCGAGGTTGAACATCTGACAAAAAAATACGGAGACCTGGTGGCTGTCAGGGATTTGAACTTCAAAGTCGAAGAAGGAAAAATCTGGGGTTTGCTCGGACCCAACGCCGCCGGGAAAACTACAACCATGAGGATCCTCACAGGCTACCTTCCGGCTACGGACGGCAAAGTCAGAGTGGCAGGATTCGATGTCTTTGATCAAACGAATGAAGTAAAAAAAATCACCGGCTATCTTCCGGAAACCGTCCCTCTCTATCCGGATATGGCCGTGGACGAGTACCTGAAATTCGTCGCCGAAATCAAACAGATTCCAGCGGCGAAAGTGAAGGGGAATCTCGAAAAAGTCATAGAGACATCGGGTTTGGAAGCCGTTCGCAAAAGACTCATCCGCAATATTTCGCGAGGATACAAACAAAGAGTCGGGATCGCTCAGGCTCTCATCCATGATCCCCGAATTCTGATTCTTGACGAACCGACCATAGGACTCGACCCGGCGCAAATCAGAGAAATCAGACAGCTCATCCGATCGCTCAAAGGGGAACGGACCATTCTGCTCTCGACGCACATCCTGCCTGAAGTCACACAGACATGTGACGGCGTTCTCATCATCAATGAAGGCTGTCTTATGGCTTCAGGATCTCTGGATGAGATCAGCGCATCTATGGAAAAAACGGACGGAGTGTTCATCAAGCTGAAAACAGGCGGCGAGGAATTGATATCTCTATTCCAAAGCATCTCGGGTGTCGAAAAAACTATCTGGGATGGTGAGGGTTTCAAGATCGAGTGGACGAAAGGAACAGATATTCGCGATTCCATAACCAAGCTGATCGTCGAAAAAGATCTGGGCCTTACGGAAATGAGACCGGCTGCAATGAATATTGAGGACCTCTATCTCAAAGTCGTCTCAGGAGGTACGGAACAATGAAGAACATCTGGATCATTTGCAAGAAAGAGGTGAGGGCGTATTTTACCTCCCCGATCGCCTATGTCGCCATCACTGTGTTCCTGATTCTCACCGGTTTCTTTTTTCAGAGCCTGATGTGGTGGTTCAACACGCAGTCGCTCCAGATGGCCCGGAATCCCCAGTATTACCAGCAACTCAACATCAACCAGATGGTCTACTCTCCCCTCTTCCACAACATCAGCATCGTCCTTCTGCTCATGATCCCACTGCTCACCATGCGGCTATTTTCCGAAGAAATGAAGATCAAAACCGACGAACTCCTCTTCACTTCCCCGGTTACAATAAACCAGATCATCCTGGGAAAGTACTTCGCTTCGCTGTTCGTACTGCTGGTCATGCTTATCCTTAACGGAATCCTCTCGCTCTTCACGTTCGCCTTCGGAAATCCC
>JAFGNQ010000373.1 GCA_016926925.1 Candidatus Aminicenantota bacterium | reverse complement strand
TGGTCTACAACGCTTTGGTTCCGCCCCCGACAAAACCTTCAGATCTGAATCTCAAGCTTTGGACGTACGAACCTCCCGGAAAAATGCCTTAAAATATCAGCTTTCATCATCATCATCATCATCATCATCCGTACGATCCGCGTAGAGAATGCCGAGCTTGGCTTCGATGAGATCTTCATGGTCGAGACGGAGGAGCTTGGCCAGCACATGCACGAGATGGTCCTCGTATTTATCCAATTTATCGTCGGCATAGATGATCTTCCAGGCCGATTCGATAATCTTCAGCTTTTCCTCTTTGGAGAAATTCTGGTTGATAAGGTTGGTGAACTCCCAGAGATCGACGCTGTCCTCCCTCTTTTCCGCAGCGATTTTCATCAGATCTTCTATATCTTCTTCCGGAATCCCGAATTCATTTTTCAATATGGCTTGAGTGGTCTCTTTTTCGACGGTGCTGAACTCATAATCGGACTTAGCGATCTCCAGCAATATGGCACAGGTGGCGATATGTGTTTTTTGAAACCTTTCCTGAACCGCTTCAGACGGGGTATCCAACAGGCTTTTTAATAGGCGTTCTTTCCAATTTCGCATGATCAAATCTCTCTCACAAGCTTACTCAAGGATCACAACGAGCCTTTCCTGCAAAATGAAAGGGCTCTTATCTCTTAGTATCCTCCTTGGTCCAAACCTGAGTCTTCTCGTTGTTTTCTTCGTTTTGTTCCTCGATCCAATTGCCGGGATCCACAGTGATCCTGAACTCCCACTGCGTGTCTTGAGAAAATATTTCCGTAGCGTAGAACGTTTGTTTTTCGTGTGCCTTTAGCTCGATCGCAGAGGTTCCGGTCTCGATTTCATAAAATTGACCCTTAGGATACTCCCTCGCTTCTATGACGGCCGGAAACATATTGGTCATAATGGAATTGTTTTTCCAGGCATTTTTCCCCGCCTCTGTCGGACAGCACCTGGAAGGAGCGGAAGAGTCGTTGGTGATGGTGTAAGCGATGTTTAAAACAACTTTTCCTGACAGCATGGGCTCGGATGTGATCTCAATTTTTTCTACCAGGAGGTCCGGTCTAGCCGTGCTCTTCTTTTGTGCCCGTCTCTCGTTCCCGGCAGGGATTTTCGCCTCGGTCAGACCAGTGAAAAGAATCATCCACGTGGAGGCCACCGTCAATGAGAACAAGACGAATCGTTTTTTGAACATAATCTTCCACCTCTGATTAACTCTATATTATCGAGATTGCGAAATCAAGGCGGCATTGTACTGCCGCCTTCAACCTCGGTCCGTGAACAATCCGGGTGTTTTTCAGTCTCCCCAGCGTGCACGGAATCCCCGAACATCCACATGCACAAACGGACCATGGGCCGTGGTTTTCCTGTAGCGTCCCAATCCTCCGATAAAAGCGGCGTACCATGGCCTTCCATACATGTTGTCCACAATACGGAAGAGAACTTCGGCATCCCTGATATCGATTTTCCCGTCTCTATTGAGGTCATCCATCCAGGTATCCTTGGGTTGTTCGTCGATAAAAATGTCCGCAGCTTCACCGTAGATATGCCGGCTGTTTTTTACATTCCCGATGGCATGGTTGTAGTAGGGGGTTCTGTATCCGCTCATGATGTGGAATGTTGCCGCCTGGAATCCGCTTTGATTGACCATATCCAGTATCAATTCCAGCTTCAAGAGCAGCTTCTCCTTCATTACCACAAACTTCGGATAGCTGCTTTTCTGTTTGCACAGGAATTGTTTCAGTTTGAAATGAGGGGATACAAAAGTCTCTTCGTTTTCTTTTGTGACTCTGATGAAACCTTTCGGCAGCCGGTAGCGGGTCAATTTTTGAAGCCGATTTGCCGGGTAGACGCCTATGTGGTAATCCTCGAGATACCCCTCCCTCAACTCGGTATAGGGAATCATCACGAAGACATTCAGCGCCACCGAATCCGGGGATAAAGCCGGGCCTATCTGAAGCGAGTACAATCCGGGGGCCTCAGGAGCCTGCCAAATCCATCTATTGGATTCTTCAAACAGCACGTGTCCCGCTGAGTGATTGAAATAGCAAGGGGCCAGATGCTTATAGTCAACAGTTTTGATCTCGACTTTTTCTTCAGGAAGGACGTAAATCCCGAATACTTTATAAGGGATGGTTTCATTGCCGATTTTTACGGAAAAAGTCGCTTTTTCCACTGAATATCCACCCCCCCGGAGAGGGAGGTGCAGCAGCAAGCCGAGAGTGAATACTACCGGAACCAGACGCATCCAATTCCTTGTAACAGTGTACATCCGGATCTCTCGTCTCATTTCCCGTCCTCAATTTCTTTTGGCTTCGTTGGTGATTTTTCTTCGAGGGCTTTGCTGAGCAATTTGTCCCTACCGTAGATATCATTGCGAAAGTGGATGGCGCCGTTCTCTTCCGCCCAGGCAGTCCAGTAAAGAATATGCACGTCGATGGCGGCCGGCAATTTTTCGGTCAATTCCGAATTCCGGGATATCACTTCCGTAATTTTCTCCCGTGTCCATTCAATTCCGTTCTTCAATACATAGAGCGCAAGCTCGACCGGTTTTTCGACACGGATGCATCCATGACTGAAAGCACGGACGGTCCTTGCAAAAAGCGCTTGCGCCGGAGTGTCGTGCAGATAGACACCGAATCTGTTAGGAAACATGAACTTTATCCGACCGAGAGAATTTTTCGCTCCCGGTTCTTGCCGGAATCGGAAATCCATGTTTTTCCTCGATACGGATGCCCAATCAATAGTTGTCGGATCGATTTCTTCGGCCTCCGCACCCCATCCCTTCAAGACCTTGATATTTTCCTTGGATAGATATCCCGTGTCTTTTTTCACGGAAACGAGAATTTCTTTCACGGCGATGCTCTCCGGGATGTTCCAGTAGGGATTGAACACGAGATAGGTCATTCTTTCACTGAATACAGGTGTCCGTTGATACTGCTTTCCGACCACGATTCTCATGTTCATGACTGTTTTGGAATCCTCGATGACTTCCAACTCAAAGCTGGCGATATTGACCAGAATGTAGCGCTGCCCCAAGTCTTGAGGGAGCCACCTCCATCGTTCCATATTAAGCTCGATTTGACGCTGCCGCTCCTCTGCCGGGACATTCAACGCTGCCAGAGTGGAAGACCCGACCACGCCGTCCGTATCCAGGCCGTTTAGGTCTTGAAACTTGCGCACGGCTTCTTTCAGGTTTTCATCAAAAACAGCATCGCTGTCTTCTTGTCCCTGGGAGGGCTCTGCCGATGCCAGAAGGCGTTTTCGTAAAGTAGAGATTCGGGCATCCCGGGTCCCTAGCTCCATTTTTGGGCCCTCTGGGATGGGTTCCCAGCCTCCTTGCGACACAATCTCCCGGTAGCGAGCCAGCGCTCTGCGCAGCCTGAAATATTCTGCTCTCTTGGGGAGGAGATCTTCGAGAGATTCCTTGATCCGGCCTGTAGAGAGCGCATCCTCCAAAATCTGGGCGACATCCACCTCTCTCCTTCTGGCGATCCACTCAGGATCAAAACTCACCGGATCGACCTTTCCTGACACGAGGTGGGCGGCATAGATGAGAAAGGCATCTGTCAGCAATAGATCCAAGTCAGACAACAGGCCCGGCAAAACATCCGGATACTTCTGATACCGGCGAGCTTCCTCTACAAGGGATTCGAGCCTGAGCAAGTGATAATCGTTGGGATAGAGGCCTTCGAGATCGGCATTCTTAATGGATTCGATGAGGGCATCAGCCATTTTGTTTAATACCTGGCCTTGACACCATGCAGGCTGGTAAGCTCTGCGTTCGTAAAAAAGGGGAAGCACAGACGAGGAAAAAATAGGCTCTTTTCCGATATAAATTTTTGGAGGAATCCCAGCTTCTTCTATACGATTTCTCAGGTATTCGCATGTCCGGGACGATTGATCCTGAGGAGGAGGAGATGACTGGATCAGAATCAGACCGGCTGCAACCAGTGCAATCAAGGTTAGGTCGCGCATCACCCTATTATAACGCATTTTTTTCTGTCAACGATCATCCATTATTTTTTTCATTGGTCCCGATCCATCTGGCAGGCCGGCATTCATCCCTCAAAGAAGCGATTCTTATTATTCCAACCGATAGACGGGAGTTCTGTTATGATTTCTAAAGCCTGAAGCTAAAGAATGTCCCGATTCTTTGAGATGTTTCTTACTCGAAGCGCAATGCCTTGATGGGATTGTCGCGGGCGGTCCGAACGATATGGGCTCCGATAGTCGCCAACGCAACGCATAGGACAAGCGAAGACGCGAGAAGAAACGGCAAAATCTCTATCCCGACTCTGAAGGCAAAGCCACGAAGCCACCGCTCTCCGGAGTAGTAAGCAAGGGGCCAGGCGATGATGTTGGCCAATCCGATCAAAATCACGAATTCCCTGGATAGGAGGAGCAGGATACTCGAAATGCGGGCACCCAGAATTTTTCTTATGCCCACTTCTTTGGTCCGCTTGGAGACGGAGATGACCGACAATCCGTAGAGGCCCATGCAGGCGATCAAAAGAGCGAGGGCAGCGGCGTAGCCGAGGATTCTGCTCCAGTTCTTTTCTCCAAGGTACTGTTCGGCAAGGGCGTCGTCGAGGAAATAATAGAGAATAGGGATATCGGGACGGATTTGCTCCCAGCGGGTTTTGATGAACTCCAGTGAAGCGGATATATCCTCCGGTTGAAGCCGGACCAGAATATTCCTTATCCTCAGCACCGGAGGCCATCCGGAGAGCTCGAACATCATCGGCGAAATATCATCATGAAGGGAGCGGACGTGAAAATCGGGCACGACGCCTATGATCAAAGGATCGAATTCCAGACCCGGAGGGTTGACATCTGAAGCGAATTCGGAGAACCTCCTGCCGACAGGATCTTCCAGCTGAAATTCTGAAGCAAGAGCTTGGTTGATGATTACAGTATCTTTGCTATCTGTCGGCAGCGAGGAGGAAAAATCCCTTCCTTGATACACGGAAACCCCCAGCGTTTTGAAGTAGTCGTAGCCGATCATGAAATCGGCCACCTCTTTTTTCCGGCCGTCTTGAATGTAGCGGCGGGTGAGATGCCGGTATGTGTATCCCAATATCCCGGCGTCTCCGGTCACGCTCAGGATCCCGGGGTGACCAAGGCATTCATTCTTGATGAAATCCAGGATTTCTTGTCCTTCCTGACTTTGCTCATCCTGAATTTGCGCATCGATGACTACGAGTCCCTCCTTGTTGTATCCAAGGTCCTTGTTGTGAAGGAAGCGAAGCTGGCTCGTCATAAGGGAAGTGCCGATGAGGAAAAAAATGGAAACAGCGAACTGCATGAGCATGAGTCCTTGTGTTATGGGATTTTTCTTTCCCCACCTGGCTTTGCCCTTAAGAATTTCTGTGATGTCCAAACGGGCCAACACGAAAGCCGGATAGCCTCCGGAAGCCATTCCGACAATCAATGTCAGCCCGATGAAGGCTGTCAAGGTCGGTATGTTGAATAAGTCCGCAAGAGCGATATTTTTAGCCGCAAGCATGTTGAACCTGGGCAGCAGGAATACAGCCATCAGTAAAGCCAGGAACAGGGATAAAAAAGTCACTATCAGCGAATCGATCAAGAACTGGCGTATGAGCTGGCCGTATCCTGCTCCGATGACTTTGCGCACCCCGATTTCTTTCACCCGGCCTGTGTATCGGGCCAGAGAAAGATTCATGTAGTTGAAACAGGCGAGCATGAGAACAAGGAAAGCGATTCCGGTCAAGATCAAGGAATAGACACGCTGACTTCGCGGCTCCAATCCCGCATCCACTTCCCCCAGGTGATAATCGGTAAATCCGATCAAATCGATGCCGCGTTTCGGCTCCGGAATATTGTATTTCCGGTACATGGCACCGTAGAGATATTCGTGAAGAGCGGGGAGTTTGGCTCTCAATGAAGCAGCTTGTTCTTTGTTCGGGATTTCGAGGAAGGTATTCGTGTTCAACGGAAGGGTTACGAAATCGTAGGTGTCGCGAACCTCCACACCGTAAGCGGGAAACATATTTTGGAAATTCATAAGCGCATCCAGGCGGATGCTGGAATGTCCGGGAAAAGCCTCCATAACAGCGGATACGACATAACTTCTGTTCTTCCCCCCGAGTTTTACCGATAAGACTCTTCCCAGCGGATCGGTTTCCCCGAAAAAGCGCAGGGCTGCCTCCCTGCTGAGTGCGATCTTGTCGGGTGTGTCGATGGCATGGGCCGGATTTCCGAGTTTCAACGGATACGTGAAGAGCTCGAAAAAGCCGGGGTCGGCGAAGACCACTTCCTGGTTAAAGATATGAGATCCATACCTGACAGGAAGAGTCATCTCGCTCATGCGGACAGCCGTCTGAACTTCCTGAAAATCGGTTTTCAATTTTTCGGCTACGATATGGTGCGAACCTCCTACGAATTTATCTCCCATTTCGTAAGTCACAAGATAAATATTGTCAGCTTTTGCATGAAACCGGTCGAAAAGGAATTCATCCCGGACATAGGCATAGAGGAGAATGAAACAAGCCAACCCGAGAGAAAGTCCCACGAGATTGATTATGGAAAATATTTTCTGCTTCCTGAGATTTCTCCAGGCGAGTTTCAAGAAATTCCAGATCATGAGAGGCTCATTTCCCAGTATAAAATGGTTGTTGGTAACAATCCTATCATATCATTTCCGTAACCGTCCGATCGATGCTGTTTGTTTACCGCGGCATACGCCGGTTGCAGCGAAATGCATCATCAGCGCTGTGCTTAACATGCTCTTCGAATAATGTTCTGGTATAATGATCGAAAAAATGGAGTGGCTGATATAGACTGTTAGGAAGTCGATTCCATGGAGTTTATCTCTCTAGGCATCTTCGCCGGCTGTTACGTGCTTTTCATTTTTCTGCCTAAATTGCGCATGCCCATCGCGGTCTCGGGTGCCGTGCTTCTGCTTTTTACCCGGGTGGTATCTCTCAGTGAAGCGCTCTCATCCATCAACTGGAATGTGATGGGAATATTTGTTGGGACGTTGGTCGTCGCCGATGTCTTTATGAAGAGCAGAGTCCCCGCCTATCTGGCCGAGATTATCGTGACTAAGGCCAAGAACACGATCTGGGCTATTCTCCTCATATGTGTCCTGACCGGCTTCATCTCGGCTTTTGTCGAAAACGTGGCCACCGTGCTTATCGTCGCTCCGGTAGCCCTGACACTTGCCAAAAAAATCCGGTTGAATCCCGTCAAGATGATGATCGCCATTGCCGTGTCGAGCAATCTCCAGGGAGCAGCTACCCTGATTGGGGATCCGCCGAGCATGCTATTGGGTGGATTCGCCAGGATGAATTTCGGAGATTTCTTCTTTTACAAGGGGAAGCCCAGTATATTTTTCGCCGTTGAGTTGGGGGCTCTGACATCCTTTGTCGTGCTCTATTTTGTGTTCAAACAGCACCGGAAGAAAGAGGCGGTCAAACTGGCGGAGAGAGTCAAATCCTGGGTTCCGAGCTATCTGCTGGCAGCCATGATTTTCGCTCTGGCGCTTTCTTCCTTCTTCGACCCGGGATTCAGCTATACGGCGGGGGTGATCTGTATGATCTTCGGTGTCGTATGCGCCCTATGGGAAATCTTTGTGAACAAGGGAAAATTGATTCAAGGCCTCAAGTCACTCGATTGGGACACAACCTTCTTCTTGATGGGAATTTTCGTGCTTGTCGGAGCCATCACCCTTACAGGATGGATTGAGAAGATTTCCGTTTTTTTCTCCGGATTGGTAGGTCAGAATATTTTTTTAGGGTTCACGCTGCTCGTTTACGTTGCCGTTGTGCTCTCCGCTTTTGTGGATAATGTCCCCTTTCTAGCGGCTATGATTCCTGTCGCCATTTCGATGTCGCAGGAACTTGGGATTGAACCCTCTCTATTCTTGTTCGGACTCCTCATCGGAGCCAGTCTTGGAGGGAACATCACACCCATCGGAGCATCGGCCAACATCGTAGCCTGCGGATTGTTGAAGAAAGAGGGGTATACGGTGAGGTTTCGGGATTTCATCACGATAGGCCTCCCGTTCACGTTGGCTGCGGTGGTTCCGGCCTACCTCTTCATCTGGCTCGTGTGGAAATAAGGCCGCCTGTCCGGCCGTTTAGGACGCTCAGGAAATCCCTGCTGCTGCGGCTGCCGCCGTTGGCGTCGATTGCTTTTTTTCTTGATCAGGCATAGAATTACCGACGCGGGTCGCATACGGCCATGGCATCGAAAGTCAGAGATATTCCCTTAACGATCGCTCTAATTCCTGTTTTGTTTCTGATCATTTTTTTATCGCTGGCCTTGATCGTTTTCAAGCAGCAGCCGCACATCCCGCTGATTGCAGCCTCGGCTGTTGCCGCACTCATAGCGGTTGCATTCAAGCACCGATGGCAGGAAATCCACGAAGGAATGGTTTTCGGGATCAGCCTGGCCATGGGTGCCATCCTCATCCTGATGATTGTCGGGTGCCTCATCGGGACCTGGATCGAGGGAGGCATCGTTCCCTCCATGATCTACTACGGCCTTAAGGTGCTTTCTCCGAAAATATTTCTCGTAGCCACACTGGTCATCTGTTCCATCGTCTCCCTGGGAACGGGATCTTCCTGGTCCACGGCAGGAACGATCGGCGTAGCGCTCATCGGAGTGGGAAAGGGACTGGGAATTCCCCTGCCCATGGTCGCCGGCGCCATCATTTCCGGTTCTTACTTCGGAGACAAGATGTCTCCTCTCTCCGATACAACGAATCTGGCTCCTGCGGTTGCGGGTACGGATATTTTTTCACATGTGAGGCACATGGTCTACACCACGACGCCCAGCTATATTCTGGCCATGATTCTCTACGGATTTCTGGGAACCCGTTTTTCCGGAAGGTCTTTGGAGGCCCGAAATATAGAGTTGATTCTATCGACTCTAAAGAAGAGTTTTTTCATACATCCCGTCCTGCTGATACCTCCGATCCTGGTTATCGTCATGGTCGTCGTCAAGATTCCACCCTTGCCGGCGCTCTTCGGAGGCACTCTTCTCGGCGGAGTTTTCGCCATGTCTTTTCAGGCCAAATCACTCAGAGACATCATAGCGGTGGCCCACTCGGGATATATCTCACGCACAGGAGTCGAGGTTGTGGATAACCTTTTGACAAGGGGTGGGTTGTCGAGCATGATGCCCACGGTCGCCCTGATTATCTGCGCCCTCTCTTTCGGCGGCGTCATGGAAAGAACGGGCATGTTGGGAACGCTGGCAAAATCCCTGCTGAAAAAAGTAAGAAGAGTCGGCTCTCTCGTGGCCGTAACGATTTTCAGCTGCATCGGCATGAACGCCGTCGCATCGGATCAATACCTGGCTATCGTTATTCCGGGGAGGATGTACAGAAAAGCCTTTGCATCGTTCAGGCTTCATCCAAAGAATCTCTCGCGATGTCTTGAGGACTCGGGCACTCTGACGTCTCCCTTGATTCCCTGGAACAGCTGCGGAGCATTCATGCACGCCACTCTCGGCGTGAATCCCCTGGTTTATCTGCCTTTCGCCTTTCTCAACCTGGCCAATCCCGTCATCTCATTGATTTACGGCTACACGGGGATCACCATGGAAAAGCTGGGCGATTCTAAAGATTCAGGCGAATCCTCATCCTGAAGCCTTTGTCGAACCGGACTAGCGAGCTCCTGAATTGACGCGAGAGGTGCCTGGCGTCTACAGTCATCGAATGATAATTGCTATAATGTCGATTGTGCTTTGTTTCATTGCGGTTCGAGGACAAAAAGTCTGATGACAAGAAAATTTGATTTCTGTGTGGCGACGGACTGGGAATACGATAGGGATTTCGTCGAGTTGCTCAAGGACTGTGCCTTCCGAAAATACGGCTTGACGACTTATATTGTCGAGCCTTCGAATCTTCCGGACGCTGTACATCGATTCAGTGAAGGGAGCTTATCTTTCGGTTTTTTGTACGACCGGGGCTCGGATACGTCACCCGAATTCTTAGAGTTGAACGAGTTGGCGGCCAGGGATGATGTGCCTGTCCTGGATTCGGTGCAGCAGTTGAAATGGGCCTCCGACAAAGCCACCATGCATCTGGAATTTATCGCAAACGGATTGATGACCCCTTACACCATCATCATTCCCCCCTACCAAGAACAGGCCGTGCCCGACCTCTGCCAGACGGATCTGAACAAATTGGGAGCTTCCTTTATCATCAAGCCTGCGAACACGACGGGAGGGGGCATCGGTGTCTTCCAGGGTGCCGAGACCCTTCGAGATGTGCTCGGAGTGCGTCGGGAATTCTCTGCCGATAAATACCTGCTCCAGGAAAGAGTGAAGCCGGTCGAGCGCGACGGAAAGAGCTTCTGGTTCCGCGGTTTTTTTTGCTGCGGCTTCGTGGAGTGTTCCTGGTGGGATCCTTTGCTCCATATCTATGAACCGTTTTCGCCGGGTCAAAGGGAGCTCTATCGTCTTGAAAAACTCTTTTCCGCAGTCGAAAAGATTGCCCGTATTATAAAATTGAATTTTTTCTCGACGGAAATCGCTCTCAATGAGCGGGAACAATTCGTCGTTGTCGATTACGTGAATGAAATTTGCGATATGCGCTTGAAATCAAAGCATCGGGACGGTGTGCCGGATCAAATCGTGAACCGGATCGTCGAGCAGATCGTCGATTACGTGCAAAACAACAAGAAGGGCGGGAGCCGTCCTTACTGAAAAAGATGGCACTGCTTCGAGAAAACACAAATGTGATGCGACTAAAAAGATGGAAGCTGAAACTGGGATCACGATGAAAAGAATCGATCTACACGGAATGAAGAGACCGCCGGCCGTTTTTCTTGTCCTGACCGCACTCTGGGCGGCTCTTATTCTCGGCTTCTCGTCATTTCTGTTTTCACAAGAAAAGGAAGATAAGGAAATACGCTATGACATCGCGGTCAGCGCGATTTCTATCGCCGTTACTGTTCAAGACACGAAAGGGCGCTACATCAATGACCTCAATGTGGATGATTTCACCATTTATGAAAATGATGAAAAGAAAAGTATCAACTACTTCAGCCATGACTTTGATGCCCCGCTGAGTTTGACCGTTCTTCTGGATGTCAGTGGAAGTATGGCTCTTCAGGATAAGCTGAAAGAGAGCAAGGAAGCGCTCGCCTATCTTATCGAATACCTTCTGGATCCGCAGGATGAAATCTCTTTGTTGATTTTCGCTGACGGCGAAGTGGAGGTGGCTTCGAATTTTTCCAAAGACAAGGCCGAATTTCTATCCATCCTGGAGAAGACAGAAGCCTACGGGCAGACGGCCTTGAATGATGCCGTTGCCGTGTCTCCTGAATTCGCCAACAAAGGGGCAAATGAGAAAAGAACCCTGCTGTTGATTACCGACGGAATCGAAAATGACAGCGAGTACTCTCCCGAGCAGGCGATCGAAGTTGCGCGGAGGGTCGATATACCCATCTACACCATCGGGTACAAAATTCCCCTGAGCGAACAGTATTTGAAAAAATACAAGCGATCTCCCCTTGTCTCTCCTTCGAGCATTGCCTATTCGTTGAAGAGGTTTTCTTACGCAACAGGGGGAAAGGCTTTTTTTCTCGACGAACCCGGCAGAATGAAGCTGACATTGAGAAGGATTGTGCAGGAAACCGGGCATCAGTACATCCTTGGATTCACTTCCTATAAAGATCCCAATAATGATTACCGCAAAATTAAAGTCGTGACTTCTAAAAAGAAATACAAAGTAAGGACGAGAGAAGGATACTACAGCGGCGAGATCAAGGATTGAGCGCACAGCCGCGGATGCGGAGGGGGTGCTCGTTAAAGTTCGTTTTCGTCGAAGACCCCTCCACCCACCACCATACGACTCAAACGAACTTTAACTCGCCTTGCTTTCTTGTTAGCACCATGCGACTCAATCAGACAATGTCTCGTACCTGTCCCCTTTGGTCTGAGCCGATGCCCGCTTCGGCGAAGAGGCTCGCCTGCCTCTGCATCTCAGCAGCCCTTTTACGGATAATCAAAGTCATCCAATGAGTAAAAAGAGGGTTTAAAGAAAAAAAAGCTTGTGTTATTATAAAACTTGCGGTTCAGGACATAATTGCGCCTGTTTAAAAACCTTTATTAATGATTAGGGACTGGAGGTCATAATGGTCAAAAACAAAATTACCTTTCTCATGGGAGCCGTGCTGCTCGTCGTGTTGATTGCGGGCCCGGGTTGCGCTACGAAAGGCTTTGTGCGGCAGGAAATGGCGACTATGGATGAAAAAGTCGAGGGTGTTGAGACATCCGTTGAGGAAAATCAAAAAAGAATCAAAGAACATGACGAACGATTGGCCAGCCTCGGTTCACTCATCACCGAGCAGGAGTCCGCATTGAGTGAACACAAGTCGGAGACGGACAGCCGGATAGCCGAAGTTAAAAAACTGGCTCGTGGAAAACTGCTCTTTCAAGAGACGCTCAGAAATGATGAAGCGAAATTCCAATTCGACAGCTATAAGCTCAGCGACGAAGCGAAGGTAGCTGTGGATGGATTTGTGCAGATGCTGATTGCGGAAGACAAAGGGGTTTATCTTGAGATTCAAGGGCACACGGACAGCAGCGGAACCGAAGAGTGGAATTTAGTACTGGGGAAGAAAAGAGCCGAAGCCGTGATGGAGTACCTGCACAAACAGTACAATATTCCTCTTCACAGGATGGAAGTGATCAGCTACGGCAGCGATCAACCCGTTGCCGATAACGCCACTCGGGACGGCAGAGCTCAGAACCGCCGCGTGGTCATCCTCGTTTATGAATAAAAAAGGGACAGGCATTTTTTTCCAAAGGGTATGAAAAACTGCCTGTTCTTATTCAGGCCGATCTCTTCGCAATGATGAAGAAAATCCTGGTAGGTATCCTTTTTCTGTTCCTCCCCATTGCAAATTTTGCGGTTGATAATGAGATTATACGAGCTGCTCAAGCCGGAAACGCCGCCAAAATAGAGGCCCTGCTTTCTGCAAATCCCGAACTCATCAATGTCACGGATTCCGGCATGGGAGCGACGGCACTCCATTGGGCTGCAATCTACGGCCGGAAGAATGCCATCGCTGTTCTGCTGCGCTACGTTTCCGATGTCAACGCTTCTGAGAAGCATGATGGCACTGCCATGCATTGGGCGGCGCATTGTGATGACGCAGAAGTCATTGAGTGGCTTCTGGATAAAGGTGCCCGCATCGATCACCAAAATGAAGTCGGAAGGACGCCGCTCCATGTCGCAGCAAGACGAGGTTGTACCGAGGTTGTCAAAAAATTGATCGCAAAAGGTGCGGATATCCGGACATTGACCAAAAATGGGGATTCCGCTCTGCATATCGCTGCTCGGAACGGACACCAAGATACGGTCGATCTCCTGATCGCCCATGGTGTCTCCAAGGAAGTCAAGAATAATCAAGGAAGCACTTACCTTGATGTTCTGTTCACGCGGCCGAAAACAATAACGCTCGATCCGGAGATATTCGACGACTATGCAGGCGTCTACTCGGTCAAACCGAACTGGAATTTGTATATCCGGAAAGAGGACGACCACCTTTATTATTACGCCTACGGGAAGGATGAGCTGCTTCCCGTCTCTGAAAATCAGTTTATGTCCGATGCGGAATTGCTTTCTTTCACTTTTCTCAGAGACGAAAACGGTGAAGTCAGGGAAGTCATCTACAAGTCACCCAGCGGGGAACAAAAAGGCACCAAGCTCGATCGACGCAAATCTAAAAAATAAGAATGCCCGACCTCGCGTCAAAAATTTCAAGTCATCTCAGGTGTCAGCGCTGTGACATCATTTTCAAATACGATGTCATATGAAAACAGGAATTTTAAAAACATTGATATGCCGCTCTAGCACTGTCGGGTTCAAACTGCGAGGGCCGCTGCTTCATAAAGATAGGACCCCTTTTCAATGACAGTCCGGCCTGCTCCACCGCAACAGAGAAGGAGGTCTAAAACAGACAGCCTTTTTAAAAAATGCCCCCAAAATTGCGGATACTGGGGAGGGTCATAGCGGAGAAAATGGACGGCGATTTTTTCCCGGTCGAATAGATTCCAGTCGAGAATTTTTCTGGAAAAGTAAGGCATAAGCACCTCGTCGGCACCCAATTCTTTGACTATGGAGACGAGAAGGGACGTGCCCTTGCCGGTTATCCCGGTATCCGACTGAAGGATGAACGCTGTGTCGATGTTGAAATCTTTTTTGAAAATAGACAGCAGCCGGATTACCATACTGCAAAAACTCTCGTCCGGGCTGTCCAGAATCGTTTCGACTTCTGTCAGGATCGGCTCCAGGAATAGGGATTTTCCGTAGAAATGCTTTACGGTCAGAAGAAAATTTTTCGCCCACTTCTTCTTTTCGAAGATTTCGAGATCTTTGATTTTCTGTCTCCCCCGGCCGTGTCTTTTGAGCGGGACCGTGATCCAAGACTCACCGGCAGGGCCTTTGATCCGGTTGCGGTTGACGTATGTGAATCCTCGAGCCAGAAGCGTATCGTCGAGGAGAACCAGTTTGTCCGAATGGAGCAGCTTCCCAAAAAATCCCCCCCAGGGGATGAAGATCGGCTGGTTAAAACTGATACGCACGGCGGTCCCTCTGACTTCCGGCTGGCACCCTTTTGTTTTTATACAGAAAGCCGGCGGATAATAATATTGATTTTCTCCGCAATCATTGATTGCGAAGGGATTCATCCATTCGGCCTCCCAGGTAGAGGCCCAAAACCTTGACCGTGTTGCCGTTGTCATCCATCATGAAACGAATGCGGAAAGTCCCTTTTTCTTTTAGTGAGAATGTGTATTCGGAGAGAGGTATCAGCTCGTATTCCTTTCCCTCATCCCTCTGGTAATACAGCCGGCCCTCGCGCAGCCGAATATGTCTTGGGCCGTAGTCACCCGCATATTTTTCCAACATTTCCGCCGGCACCGTCACGGACTTCTTTTCCGCCTCGATCAGTTCTTTAACCCAGGGCATAGCCACATTTGCATAGGGATTGTCAGCGTCCAGCTCCATTGCCTTTTGAAAGCGCTCGTACGCATCTTCGTATCGGCTCATATCCAAATACAACATACCCAAGCTCGCCCAAGCGGCTCCGGAATCCGGCTTCGCATCAAGAACCCCAAGCAAAATCCCCTCCGCTTCCGCGACTTTGTCTTGCTGAGCTAAATACTGAGCCATTTCTGTGATCTCTTCCGTTTTGAGCAATCCGGGATTTTGATCCTTCATCTCTTCCAAAGCGGCCAGGCCGGCTTCCTTGCCTTTCTCCAGAAAGGCCTTCTCGACATTCATAAAGGCCGATCGTTCGGGATCATCCAAACGTTTGTACTCCAGCCAGTCCAAAGCATACTGGTGGTCTTTCAAAATGAGGGCCACCAAAGAATCCGCTACCGTGAAGAAATTTTCTGAGTTGGCAAACATGCACAACCCTTCCTTCCTTCCCTTGTAAGCGACCGTGTATGCTCTTAGGATCCCGTTATCTCCCCAGTGGAAGAATCCGTTTTCCGTCTCTCCCGGTTGAATTCCCCAGCCGAAGCCCCAGGAGATGTGTTCATCCGGGCCATCCTCCTCACCCATTTTTGTCGCCTTGACTTGGGGCGTCAGCATCATATCGATGGTTTCGGGTTTGAGGACGAGATCGTTCAGGATGGCGCAGAGAAATGCGGCGTAATCCCTGGCTGTGGTCAGCAAGCTTGCTCCGCCGTTCTCTTCGCTCTGCTGCCGCAGTTGGCCGGCGAAACCATGGCGGTCATGGCCGATGGCAATATTACCGGAAAAGCGGTCTTGCCAAATATAGCTGGTCCTGGTCATTCCCAGCGGGTCGAATATTTCGTTCTTTGCGAACCCTTTTAGCGGCATACCCGAGATTTCTTCGACAACATGGCCTAAATAGAGGAAACCTTCACCTGAATAACCGTAACGTTCTCCCGGTTCCCGGAGGAGCTTAGTTCCCCAATTCGGAAGACCCGTTGTATGAGTCAGCACGTGCCTTGCTGTAATTTTTTTATAGCGTTCATCGCCGGCGAGCTTCGGATAGGGGAGGTATTCCGCCAGCGGCAGATCCAATTCCAATTCCCCCCTCTCCACCAACTTGAGGGCAGCCGCTGCCGTTATGGTTTTTGTGAGAGAGGCCGCTTCGAAAACGGTGTTTTCAACTACGGGCTCGTTTGTCTTTCGACTGCGCACTCCAAAAACCCCGGACCAGAAAATGGCCCCCTCCCGAATCACGGCAACGGACATACCCGGAATGTCGGCCGCCTCCATCAGTTTGGGGATCTCGGTTTCCAGTGTTTCTCCCAGGTCCGCTTTTTTGCTGCACGAAGATACCAGCAGACTCAGGCCGATCAAACAAATGAAATAAAATTTATGCCGTTTCATGACGCCCTCCTCCGGATTGCCGATCCGGTACTTAAAACACATTCTATTATATATATTAGACTGGGTTTTGGGCAAAAAGGTTTTTTATTTTATTCGGGGTCGGACCGTG
>JAFGNQ010000372.1 GCA_016926925.1 Candidatus Aminicenantota bacterium | reverse complement strand
GGCCATGGAGAAGGGGCAGCGGTTTGCGATTCGAGAAGGATCGCGGACAGTGGGTGCCGGAACGGTCACGGATATTTTGGAGTAAAACCCATACCGGAAGGTGCCGCCTCCAGCTGTACCTGAAAAGAATTCCGGTTGAGAGATAAGAAATGAGAGAAATCGTAACACTGCAATGTACGGTCTGCAAGAGACGGAATTACACGACGACACGGAATAAAAAACAACAGACCGAGAAAATACAGATGAAGAAGTATTGCCGGTTTGATAGAAAACATACGCTTCACAAGGAGGTCAAATAACCACTTGTCACGAGGTGCTGGAGACAGTGGATTTTCGTTTGAGACCAGGAACCGGAATGGAGGAAAGATAGCAAAACAGGTGAGTAGCTCAATTGGTTAGAGCGTCGGTCTCCAAAACCGAAGGTTGCGGGTTCGAGTCCTGTCTCACCTGCCAAGAAGATATTTAGGTCCGATTCATATACAAACGTCATCTCTGCAGGGATGGTGGAAAGCTGTTTCGGTAAACCGATTTATTTTGCATCTAAGGATAGAGAATGAATCAAAAAATTAGATGGTACAGGCGGATTCTTCCCTTTCTCAGGGAATCCAGGGCTGAGATGAAGAAGGTGACTTGGCCTTCAAGAAACGAGGTCTACAGCACGACCCTTGTGGTTATCGTTGCCACCCTGTTTTTTGGCTTTTATCTTTTTTTTATGGATTTGATCTTTTCTTGGGTGATATCGCAGATAAAATCAATATTCTGATAGGTTGATTTGGAAGATGGAAAAAAACTGGTATGTCGTTCACACGTATTCAGGATTTGAAAAGTTTGTGGCCGAGTCTATCCGGCAACGAGCGATCGAACTGAGCATCGAAGATCAGATTGGTAAGATCATCATTCCCACTGAAGGGGTCGTAGAGATCAAGGGGGGAAAAAAAGTGGTCTCTACGAAAAGATCTTATCCCGGTTATATCTTGATCGAGATGGAAATGACAGATGAAAACTGGCTGATTATTCGAGAGACGCCGAAAGTGACGGGCTTTGTCGGCTCAGGAAAACGGCCCTCTCCTCTGAGCAAGGATGAAGTGAGCCAGATTGTGAAGCATATGGAAACCACATCTGAAAAGCCCAAGCCCAAACATTCTTTCGAAAAAGGAGAAGCCGTGCGTATCATCGACGGCCCTTTCTATAATTTTAATGGTCTTGTGGAAGAAGTGAATAACGAAAGAGATACACTGAAAGTCCTGGTCACCATTTTTGGGCGCTCAACTCCTGTGGAATTGGAGTTCTTACAGGTTGAGAAAATTTAGGAGGAAACATGGCGAAAGAAGTCAAAGCCAGCATCAAACTTCAGATAGAAGCAGGCCAGGCAAGTCCCGCTCCTCCAGTTGGACCTGCCCTGGGGCAACAGAATGTGCCGATCATGGATTTTGTCCGCCAATTCAACGATAGGACGGGGAAGATGGAGGCGGGGACTATCGTTCCCGTGGTCATCACGGTCTACAAGGACAAGAGTTTCTCCTTCGAACTCAAATCCCCTCCAGCATCTTATCTGCTGAAAAAAGCGTGTGCCATCGCCAAAGGATCGGGCGTTCCCAACCAGGAAAAAGTAGGCAAGGTAACGGATAAGCAGTTGGAGGAGATCGCCAAGATCAAGATGTCCGACCTTAACACCGATGATTTGGAGGCGGCTAAGAGGATTATCGCCGGCACGGCGAAAAACATGGGATTGGAGATTGTCAGTGGCTAGAAGAGGGAAAAAATACAACAATGCACGGAGCTTGCGGGACAAGGAAGAGTATGCCTTGGAGGAAGCGGTCAGCATGCTGAAGAAACTCAGCTACGCAAAGTTCGATGAGTCGGTCGACATCGCTATTTGTTTAGGTGTAGACCCGAAACATTCCGACCAGATGGTCAGAGGAACGATCGTCCTTCCGCATGGAACAGGAAAAAGCAAAAAGGTATGCGTTATTGCCTCGGGCGAAAAGATTAGCGAGGCCGAGGAAGCAGGCGCTGATTTTGTCGGCAGCGAGGAAATAATCGAGAAGATTTCCCAGGGTTGGGTCGATTTTGATGCTCTGGTCGCAACTCCCGATATGATGCGTTCCGTGGGCAAACTGGGGCGTATTCTAGGGCCCAAAGGACTCATGCCCAATCCGAAATCAGGAACAGTGACGTTCGATCTCAAGAAAGCCATCGAAGAGATCAAAGCGGGGAGGATTGAGTTTCGAGTGGACAAGACATCCATTGTGCACTCTCCCGTCGGAAAAATTTCCTTCAGCGAAGAGAAACTGGTCAGCAACATCAAAGCCTTTCTCCAAGCTATCCTGCAGGCTAAGCCCCCTGCCGCTAAAGGCAAATATGTGAGAAACATCTACGTCTCTTCGAGTATGGGCCCTTCGATCAAAATGGCGGAGTCTGTTCTCGATAAATAGGAGAATGAATAGTGAGTGTGAAGAGAAAAATAAAAGAGCAAATGGTTAAGGAACTCAGTGACAATTTCACTGCGAATCATTCTTTCTATCTTGTGGATTTTATTAATATGCCCGTCTACCAGGCTGTTGAGTTGCGGAGAGAAATGAGAAAAAACGATTATCAGTTGAAAGTCGTCAAGAATCGCCTGGCATTGAGGGCTTTGAAAGAAGATTTCCCCGACGAATTGAAAAATAGCTTCCAGGGACCTACGGCCCTTGCCTTTTCCGTAGATGATCCTGTGGGATTAGCCCGTTTGATCAAGAATTTCTCTTCTCAATACAAGATCTTAAAAGTGAAAGCCGGAATGGTTGAAGGCCGTTATCTTCCTGAGGACGAGTTCAATACAATCGCCAATTTGACCTCACGTGAAGACTTGCTGGCAAAACTAGCCTATCTCATGGCTTTCCCTTTATCCAAATTATTAAGGACTT
>JAFGNQ010000371.1 GCA_016926925.1 Candidatus Aminicenantota bacterium | reverse complement strand
TGTCATAGGGGATGAGGCCAAGGAATCCGAATCCGGTCCGACCTCTTCGGCAAGTGCTTCCTCCGCGAGCTTAAAGACGCCGGCTGATAGCGCAACGTCAAGCTATATCTCTTTCGAAGGGAAAACAAACCGCGATAGTATCAAATGAGGGTTGATTATCGGCAGCATTCCCGGTAGTCTAAATCCATATCGAATATTGAATAATTTGAACTCTATCGGAGTAAAATCTTTGTAAAGAAATTCGATGTCTTGGATTTCCGTTTTTTTTCGTAAAAGGAGAGTGTCATGTGTAAAAAGATCTGTTTGATCCTTGTCGTTACTTTTGCCCTGTCGCTGCTGCTCTTGTCTCAAGAGAACATAGCGGGTGAAAAAATCGAAGAAGATGTATACAAGATCGACCGTATGGGCCTCAGCGTCCGGCTTCCAGAAGGGGAGTGGTATGCCAAGGACAGCAGTCAGGGAGTAGCCTGGGTTTTCACATTGACGAATCGGAAGTGGAGTGGTTTCAGCCTGGTATTGGTCATGATGCCCTCGGCCATAGGTATCCGGTCGGCAGAGGACAGAAACCTCCAGCTCTCGAACTACTTCGGGGATAAATATGAAAAGGTGGGCATCGAGAAGGGACGAATCGACGGCCGTGAGACGGGCGTGTTGATCTACAATTATAAGGATAAGGCCGTCAATCAAAGAAGCCTGACCCATGTGTTTGTCGTTGATGACCAGACCTGTCTTCTTCAGGTTTCCCTGCCGGATCAGTACTGGGAAAAAGGCGAAAAGATGATTGCAGAAATCTTTGCAGGCATTGCGCTCTTCGAGAGAACGACGGCTGCGGTTCAGGATGAGCGACCCGTGGATACGGAAAAGGAAGAATCCGGGTTGGATAAGATCGAAACTAAAGCCAGGATTCTGCATCACTCTCTCGATCTGGATATCGATCCGGGCACAGGGCGGTTCGAAGTTACCGATAAAATCGACGCGGAAATTTCGGAAAACGATGTTACCCAAGTGGAATTTCAGCTCTCCGATATGGAAGTGGATTCTGTTACGATGGGCGGGAATAGGCTTGAACACTCTCTGGAACCGCTACAGGAATACAGCAAAAAAATGGTGATCGATCTGGATAAGACTTACAGTAAAGGCGATAAGATCGTTCTGGAGTATACGGCTCACAAAGACGATTTTCTCTTCACCAACCCCGGAAAATTGATCGCGGACTACAACATTTTCGGACAGGTCAGGGAAGATTCCTCTTACACCTCCCATGTGTTCTATTATCCATTTGACGAGGACAATGCAACCTCGGGCGATGTTTGGATCACCGTGCCTAAAGGCTATCAGGCGATCAGCGTGGGGAAGCTGGTGGAGGTGAAAGCTGAGGGTGAAAAATCCTTGTTTCACTGGAAGACGGATTTCGCTCTTCCTCGGATGCTTCCTTTCGCTTTTGCAGTGGCCAAATATGAGAAATACACCGCCGAATCCGCTTCGGGTGTGACGATCGAGGTCTATACCTGGAAAGCATTCGAGAAACAGGCCCTCGAGAGAGTCGATGTCATCAAGGACATCGTCGATTTCGAGAGCAAGCTCTACGGAAAATTCCCCTTCGAGAAGATCGCCTTTATCCACGTCGTTCCCAAAGAAGGTCTGGCCGGAGTGAGCTTGCCGACCATGATTCTTCTGTCCGATATGTTCTTCAAATCCGATGTCTCCTACGATGTGATCAAAGAATCTGTACAGAGGGCCATGACCGGCCCACTTGTCCTTGCCGATGAGATGTCCCACCAGTGGAACGCCTATGCCGTTTTTTTCCCCAATCAACTGGCTGAGGGCATGGCCCAGTACACGGATACACTGTTTGCGGAACACATCGGCGGAAAAGACGTCTTGAAAAAGCATATGGACTACTACCTCGGGCTCTACAAAGCCGCAGTTGCCATTCATCCGGATAAGCTCATCGCATCCCAGGAGATCTACCAGACGGAAGCTTATTCGTCGATAGCCTTCTGTAAGGGAGCCCTGGTGCTGAATATGCTGCGCTATGTGGTCGGAGACGACATGTTTTTCGAGGCTTTTCGAAATATGTTCGAGACGAATTTCGGCAAAAAAGCGGATTTCGATACGCTCAGAGAAGGTATGGAGGCGAAATACGGCCGTCCGTTGGATTGGTTCTTCGAGCAGTGGTACCACAGGACCGGCTACCCAAGATACGAGATGACGCTGGGGCAGACTGAAAAACAAGGTGACGTTTATACGGTCAAGGTTTTTATCAAGCAGACACAGAAGGGGGGTTTTTTCAAAATGCCGATGGATATAACCTTTGTCTCCGGTGATGCGGAGAAGACCTTTGATCGGGTGCTGGTCGATGAAAGAGAGAAAAGCCTGACTTTCGAACTCGATTTCGATCCCCAGAAGGTGCTCCTTGATAAAGACATGTGGCTTCTCGAAGAAGTCGTTTACAAGTGAAGAATCAGATTTGGACTTCGTAGACGGCCGGGATTTTCTTAAGAGAAATAGCGGGGTTGAAGTTCCAGGCGACCAGGTTGACATAGCGAAAATAAGGGAAAAAACGGGCTCTGTATAAGGGCTCCATCGGATAATATTTTCTTGTCCATTCGATGGCGCCGATGCAACCTACCTTCCGGATATAGTCGCAAAACGCTTCCAGAAACTTATGCCGCTCCCTCCCGGAGAGAGAAGGATATGCGACATGATTCACCCAGGCCCACCGCTCCTGTGTGTGGCCCATATGAGCATGGTAAATGAAGTTGATAAGCGCTTCGATACGGCCGCCCTTTTCATAAACGAGCGTCTGTGAGACGCCGGCGTGATAGAGTTCCCGTCCCAGATCGTTCTTCTCCCATACCAGGGCCAGCCTTATCTTTCCGGCGTATCCATTGAGCAGAGCGAGACATGCGTCGAGGTCATCCGGCCGGTATTCTCTGACCGGGAAATCCGGATCCGGTTTGGGCTTGCGGAGCACGCCGATGAGGCGGATGGCCGCCCGCTCCCATTTTTTCAAACCCT
>JAFGNQ010000370.1 GCA_016926925.1 Candidatus Aminicenantota bacterium | reverse complement strand
TCCTGGATTCTGGAGCAATATTCGGACTAAAGGTGACATTCACTTTTACAGAAACGAATTTATGCAAGCAGAAGAAGAATACAGGAAACTTCTAAACAAAACAGAGCTATCGGCTCGTGCCTGGTGTATTTACAAACTGGGATGTCTTCACCAAATTCACGGGCGCTATCAAAACTCAAAAGAAAAAACTGAGGAGGGACTGGAGCTATCCGAAAAAATCGGCCAAAGCACGTGGATCAGGGGGACTCGTGCTGGACTATCCACTATCGAGAGAAAGCTGGGCCACCTTGACAAGGCACTTGAGGAATTGAAGAAAATCCGGGATATGGCTGTCAAAGAAAATGATTTTCGTACACAACGAGAAACGATGCGTGACATGGGGCTCGTTTACCTGGAAATGAAAGCCTTTGACAAGGCGGAAAACACGGCTAACCAGTTGAGGGAAATGGCTGAACGGTCGCCAATTCAAAAATCGATTTGGAATTATTATTATTTGATGGGGATGATCGAGCTCGCAAAAAAGAACGCTTCCAAGGCGATTGAATATTTAAAAGAGGGGCAGCTGTTACTGGCAGTGACAAATGCCTTTCAATTGCTCTTTTCTGATGCGCTGGGATCGGCCTATCATCTAGCCGGAGACCTTGAAAACGCTCAGAAAGAATATGAAAAGATTGCTCTATTGAACACGGGACGGTTTGAATACGGAGACACCTACGTTAAAAGCTTCTATAACCTCGGCCGAATCTCAGAGGAGAGAGGCTTGAAGGCAAAAGCCAGCGAATATTACGAGAAATTCCTCGACTTGTGGAAGGATGCCGATCCTGGAATAGCTGAAGTCAAGGATGCGCAAAAGCGGCTCGCAGGATTGAAAACCGATTGAAGAACTCAATCGATATGTTTCTTTAGGCGGGCCATATAGTGAGATCCAATAAAGCTTTAATAGCTTAATAAAATCATCTGCGACGCTTGGATCCCGTCAAGTGTTGATATCGAACAAACGGCACATTCTTAGAACGATCAGCGGCCTTCAGTGCTTCGCTCCTTGAGCAGTTCGATCATGAGTCGGCCGATCTCGGTGTTGTCGAGGTAGTATCCGCGAACAGGATCCGTCTCATTGGCCAGAGCGACGAATCGCTCGCTTCCGTATCCTTTGGCGAAAAAAGGAACGAGGGAGTTGGTGTGGTAATCGGAGTGCCATTCCATTCCCGGGACCTCCCCTTTTCCTTTGTTCAGCAAAGGTTTCCAGGTTTTGGTGATACCATCTCCGGGACATTCTTTTCCCGATCCCGGACCGGTAATGTAGCCTGACTCATGGTCGGATGTGATGATGAGCAGGGTGTCTACCCAGCTGCTGTGGGCCTCGATCCAGTCCACCACAGCTTCCACTGCCCTATTGAAGAAAATTTGTTCCTCGATCAGGCGGCCGGCCTGATTCTCCTCAGCCGCCCAGTCAACAGCTCCACCCTCGATCATGAGGAAAAATCCGTCGGGATCATCATCGCAAACGTTGAGTGCCGCCAGCGACATTTCTGCTAGGGTCGGAACCATTTCAAGAAAAGGCACATCAAAAGGCTCGGCCAATGCATTCCCTTCCCTTTCCTGCTGCAGAGTTCTGATATTTGGAACCATCCCAAACACACGTTTCGGAGCCGGACCCTCGTTCAGAGACCGAAAGGCATCGGCTGTTTGGATCACTGTCCAGGGGTCGGGACGGCTGTCCCCGTCGGCATCGGCGCCTGCTTCACCCTGAACCAGAGCCTCCCAAGTCTCCCTGTCAGCTACATAGCGGAAGTTCGGTTCCTCGACAGGCTGTCCGGATCTATCATAATAGGGATGGCCGCAGCCCATGACCACATCGGCCGGGCTCTCCATGATGATCTGCCGTGCAATGTCGTCATATGCGTAGCGGTCGGGGGAATGGGCAAGAAAGGAAGCCGGTGTGGCATGGCAGAAAGGCACAGAAGTGACTGTTCCCGTTTTCTTGCCTAGTTCTTCGGCAACCTCTAGGATAGTGGAGAGTCTGTTCCCTTCGGGATCCAGACAAACCACATCATTGTTGGTTTTCACTCCTGTGGCCATTGCCGTAGCGGCAGCCGCGGAATCGGTGGGATCGGAAAGGACAAAGTCGAAGGAGGCCCAGGCCTTCCCAGGGTCGTAGGGCGTGCTGGAGGCGGAATGTGTGCTGACAGCCAACCTGACGGGAAAGGAATCGTAGATTTGAGTGCCTGTCCGTCCGTACTGGTAGAGGTCGGCCATTTCGAAGCAGTTGTAACCGCATCCGTCCGAAATCATGAGGATGATGTTCAGCGGCCGGGGAGCCTTCCGGCAGGAGGGAACAATGAGAAGAGTGAGACCGACAGCCAAGGCTGCAGTTAAGATAACAGAAGATTTTTTCTCCACTCTTTGTCACTCGGATTGAAGTGATGGAAGAGCCTTCATATCACAGCTAGTCAGAAAGAGTCAATCACCATCTGATTTTATGAATATCTTTTTTGCTTACTTTCCGTAAAGATGATCGATCAGGTTCAT
>JAFGNQ010000369.1 GCA_016926925.1 Candidatus Aminicenantota bacterium | reverse complement strand
TTTTGCCGCGTCCCTCTTGAGCGACTTGTTAGGGCGGCCCAACATCTGTTCATCGAAGCGTGATTGCAGGTCCGTTCATCGGGCCTTGCACAATTACTCGCTCGTCCTTGCTTCGGAAGAATGTATTTGATGCGCGAAAATCTAATTGTGAATTTTTATCATCCCCTCGGAGTGAGAGTTCAAGGTCCTCTCTTCGGAAGAAGCACTGCTGGATTTCGAGGCTCTTGTCTGTCACCTTCATCCTTAACACAATCTCGCGGGGCGCAGTTCGCACTATCAGGGTCTTTGCTCGGATAAATTCAACATCCCATGCCTTTTCTGCAAGTACGCACCACTCATTGTCAACGATGGTTGCGACTAGGTTGCCAGTGGAGTCATGAAACAGGCCAGAAACCATTATGATGCCATCGATAGACCTGTTGCACGAAAGTACTACTTTGTCTCGCAAGGCAAGAAGCTGAGTACAGTTTCGGAATTCAAACCACCCTAGATGCACGATGAAATCGGCAGAGGAGACTAGAAATCGGTCACGCGTGGTATCCTGATTGTGAGGATGCCTTTTCATCTCTCGGAGGAGGTCAACTCCCCACTGGCCACCAGCATCTGCACGCTGGTGACAGGTTGGGCATAACGCCACCAAATTGTCGAAATCGTGGGATCTGACCTCGGAGAAAGGCTGGATATGGTGGTACTCGATGATTGGACAACCACAGTGAGCGCAGCCGAAAACACATTCCTGCCTTACTCGGCGGCGCAAGCCATCTGGGATGTCGCGACTTTCACCGCGGCAAGGCTGAGTTCCTGAAACCTCGTTGTTGTTCATAGATCCTCCCCGAGAAGCGCCTTAACAGTGATTGGGCCGATCCGCCTAAGACGATGTCCGGTCCGTATAACATACCCTTAATACGACGATTTTTCGACAATAATTGATTCAATATCAATTACTTGCAGCCCTTGTGGCTTTTTATCAAGGCGTCTTAGGCGGATCCGCATAAGAACCCAGTCCTTCAAGCCAGGGCATATCTCCTAAATGCTTCCATGCTATCAAATATCGATCGAAATCTACACTCGGTGAAGAGATTTGTCAAATCTCACTTTCAGGAAGTAAGAGGTTCCCTGCCCGTCTTTACACACGCTGAAAAAGAAAGTACCTCCTATGAAAACTCAAAAAATGAATGATAAAAGTACACCGAATTCGGTGGAATTATTCTCGGGTTCATAGGCCCAAAATTCGTTTCTTCCAATACTAAAATATTCGATTTCCGAATCATCAATCTTCCAGTATCTGATAAAGGGTTCAACAACAAAGCCGCCCCTACCGTAGTCCTTTTGAAATCTCACTGAACCTCTTAGCCCATAGCCATCATTTTGCTTGTTTACAACTGTTGGAGCACCATATACAGCATCCTCTAAATGACTTTTCTGTTTCCCTTCCAAGAAATAATCATACTCCGCAGTAATTTGCATTCCCCATCCTTGCCCTAATCTGGTACATGCAATTAACCCGATCGGACTATAATAATAATTCGATTCTCTCTCATATCCTATCGCCCCACGAGAGGTTATTTTCCCGGCCGAATCATCATTTAAATATCGGTAGCCAAGGCCGACATAGGGTGTGATCATAAAAGATTTTGACAAAGAAAAATCGTAACCAACCAAGGTTCTGCCCTCCAGCATATAATCCGTTATATCATTTGAATCTCCTGAGGGAGAAGAATAGTCAACGGTGCCTAAGCTTCCAATGCCCTCCAATTTGAGCATCACTTTATTGTGATATGTATATGAGCCCACAAGTCCAAACATCCAACCTTTTTCTTCTATATCCGCATCAGGTTCTTTATAGGTTATATATGATAAGCCAAAACCGAACTCACCATTGTGTTTCTTAGCATCAAATGCCATACCGGAGCTGGTGAGTAAAAATATGAAACATAAGGAAAATAGGGATGTTTTTTTCATATTGTTTCGTCCTTTTTGTGAAAGTTAGTTGATATTTGAAGTCCAAGCTTATATCATGAAAAACAAAAAAGCTCCAAGGGGAAACCCTAAATCCCTTGGAGCCTTCACATTGGATCCTTCTGGAAAACCCATTTCATAAATCCTCCAGAAGTTCGAGGACAGGTTGTTAAGTTATCTACTCATTTATGGGTAGGACAAGTACGATGCCAAAGTATCAAAACCCTCCATTTTTGGCAACAACAAAATTGCAGTAAGCATGCCAAACCCGTAACCGTCCAAATCACCGCCTTTTTTTCAAGGAATGTTCCGCATTACGTAAACTTTTAAAATCCCCACTTTTCCAACATGCAGTGTAAGAAACTTTTGCCCAAATGCTTGAACCCCTATATGTTTGGGGGCAAAGAAAGGCAGAGCCGCTTCTGACCCTGCGAATTTCAGTCTTCGAAAGTTTATATATAAAGATTTGTGATAAAAATGCCGATAAAAATCAGGGGGGTGAGCTACGGAAGAAAACAGAATCCTCACCATCAAACAGGCGTCGCAGTTCCTGAAACTCCACGTTGGAACGATTAACCAACTCATCACAGAGGGGAAGATTCCAAGCTACAAGCTGGGAAAGCGACAGCTGTTTGACCGGGATGAATTGTTCCGATGGTGCAAAAAAACACAAGGCAATGGAGCGACCCATGCAGAAGGGTGAAAGAAGTAAGCCCATCAGCCGAAAGTGAGATAATCATGGAAGTTCAGGCTTTTTACTGGCCAAATTTCCTGCTGTCGGCCTGGAATTGGATTGTAGAAATACTTAAAAATCCCGCATGGACCGGGGTTGAAGTAATCGGAAGTATCTTCATCGCAATTCTTATAAAAATATTTATATCAGTAAAAAGAAGAAGATCCAGGCCTGGCAATCTTCGCTTTCAGCTTTGGAACGAATTAAAACTCATTGAAGCAGAGGTTAAAAAACACTCTTCCCTTGGCCCGAATTTTATAGACAAGGAGTGTCTTCAAGACTTGGCCGAATGTTTCAAAGAATTCGAGGAAATATTCCGCCAGACTCATATTCTGACAAGACAGGAGGGAATGGCTTTGGCATCTCTCTTGAGTAAATTATTGGATTATGCAGGAACAGAACCCCCAGTTCTTCGGACACAGATTAGAGAGCTTTCAGGCCTTTTGGAAAAAGCGATCTCTCAATTCAGGACAAGGCTTCCTAAGGCTTTTCTTAAGCGAAAAGACATAAAGAGTTGACCGAATTTCAAGGCATTCACACTCCTGAGATTCAAAATTCACTTGGCCAAAATTCTAGACCCTATTCCGGAAACTTCAGAAATTTCACCTGTCGGACAGTCCTGCCCGTCCGGGCATCGAGGAGCTGCGGAGCTC
>JAFGNQ010000368.1 GCA_016926925.1 Candidatus Aminicenantota bacterium | reverse complement strand
CAAGAGGGCCCTCAATAGAGGGCCCTCTTGGTTTTTAGCAATCTTGTTCCACCTGAGTTATCTCCCTTTTGTTCTGCTTTTGTGGTTGTTTTGGCGTATTTCTCCTCTCTTTCTGAATTTTTTAATAAGCAAAGATAGAAGTCCTCCGAAAAGAAGGGAGGTTCCGATCCATACGATTTTAACTTGGTTGGCTTCGAAATGAACGATGAGGTTGATGAGAAACCCGAGAAGGATCAAGAATGCAGCAAAGCCAAGGGCAACCAGAAGTTGAATGAGTATGATGGTGAAGCAGCCTTGATCCTCATCAGGCGATGGAGAACTGTCGGCTGAGCTGCTCCTGTTCGCCTCCCAATAAGGGGCCCCGCAGGCTGGGCATCCGGCCTCGCTGTCGTGAAATGATCGTCCGCAATAAGGGCAAGTTTTCATAAGGCTTTCGTTTCCGAAACGACTGAATGACTTCGGGAGGCCGCTCAATGATGGCCTGCCCTATCAACTTATCATCTCTTTTCCTTAGCCCTTTCCAAAGCGCCTCCCTCCCGAAAGTCCGCTCTTTTGAGTAAGACGGAAAAAACGAGCCCGAAAAGCCCTAGGCTGGCAAACATGATCATACTGCTTTTGTAAGATTGTGTTTTATCCCGCAGCAAACCGTTCAGAAAAGGAAAGAGGCCAAGCCCGATGTTTTGGATGGCCGTCATCAACCCGAAGGCCGTGCCCACTCTTTCTTTCCGGACGATCAGAGGAATAGAGGGCCACATGGCTGCCGGGACGAGCACAAATGCCGCGCCCAAAGCAATCATCGGCAAAGAGGGGTAAATTTTCGTGAGCCCCATAAGCAAGTGACTCGGAATCAAGATCAAAGAACCGACAATCATGAATGTAGCTCTCCGGCCGATTCTATCCACTATCCTGCCCGCAAACGGCGCCAGGATCATTGACGCAAAGATAATGATGGATGAAATGCCTCCTGCGGTGCTGAACATGTGAAAGAAATTATTGAAGACCTGATGCAGAAAGCCTCCCTGCGCCTCGGCTGTACGAGCCACGCCCCATTTGTCTACGAAAAAATCGACGGAAAGAGCTGTGAAGGGAAAGATGGCAGAGTAAAAAGTGAGACAGAGCATGGTCACATACCAGAAACTGGGTTTGAATTCTTTGATGTCTTTGAAGACGATCTTTTCCTGCACGCTCTCGTCCCTTAAATTCAAGACCTTTTCCCCACGGCGGTCCATAACGATGTAGCATATGTTGGATATAAGCGATAAGAGGCAGAACAAGATGGCGCCGAAAAGCGCATATCTGAATCCGCCGAATGTGCTGCTTATCAGTTCTCCTGTGTTGAAAGCGAAAAGCGTGCCTAAACGACTCACTGTCAAGGCAATGCCGAAAGACAGCGCCAGTTCCTTGTTTTTGAACCATCTGGCTAGAATGGAACTTTGGGCGACGACAAGGGGTTCGGAGCCGGCTCCGAAAATAAATCTGCCCAAATAAAATACGGGAATGCTTCCTGCTGCCCATACAATAGCGGCTCCAACCAACACCAAAACGGAGAAAAGAAGGCTCGCTTTTCTGGTTCCCAGCCGGTCAATCAGGATGCCGCCTATCAATACCGACAGTATGGCCGCCACGCTATACATCGTATAGAACGTTCCAAGCGTTCCTCTTCCAGCGCCCAATTCTTCGATCAATGTCGGGGCGATGGCCCCGACTATGTCGTAAGCGAAATAGCTGCCGAATGTGAGGAAAGACACAAAGATAAGAATCATAAACCGGTAAATCGGTCTGGAGGGATGAAAAATCCCCGCACTGTCCACGCTTATCGTTTTCATACCCGTATTCCTTTCGCCGGGAAGACCGCAGACCCCTCTGTCTCGACCGTAAGTTTATTTAGCAGCTATCAGCTCTCTATGAATTTTATGTGTGACGAGGGTTTTTAAAATGGCGATATTGCTTATATCACAGGCAAAGATTGTTGTCAAAAAAGCTATTATTGTGCGATTGTGGGGAAAATGTCCCTGATATCGTGATGGATCTGTGAACATAGGCTCATTCATGAAAGTTGTCACCCGGACCCATGCCCGAGGGATTGATGTTTGCATCAGACATTGTTTTCACGAAAATCTTCCGGTTCCTCGGCCCGTCGAACTCACAGAAAAAAATTCCCTGCCATGTTCCCAACACGGGAACCCGGTTCTCGACAATGAGACAGACCGAAGAGCCTATAAGAGTGGCTTTGACATGAGCCGGAGAGTTGCCTTCGCTGTGTCTGTAGGGATGCGAATCCGGAACGCTGCTCCTGAGCGCCATCAAAAGATCGGATTTGACCGAAGGATCGGCATTTTCGTTTAAGGTCACACCGGCTGTCGTGTGGGGTACGTATACGAGACAGAGACCGCTGACGATTCCTGATTCGGAGATAGCCTGTAGAACCAGGTCCGTGATGTCGGAAAATTCCTCTTTGGATCGAGTGCGAACGGCTAAGCTTTTCATTCCATCCTCCCCGCCGGTTTTGGTCTCACCCATTCTACCACAGCCTGCTTCATCCGGAAATATCACGGCTTCTGCCGCGTGTATGGTAGAAAATTCGAGATAATTGAGAAAAGACTTGACAAGGCAAAAAATGAGGTATACAGTATTTTTCGCTAGTACTACATTTTGTACATATCCTAGAGGGAGCATACAATATATGGGTGTCCAACGGCCCTAAACTCCTTTCTTGGAGTGTCGGTGTTTTTTGGAATCGAACGGGGATATCCAGGCTAGTTGCGAAGACTATCATTGAGAAAGGAGGCTCTGATGGTGAGAACGATCTCGCGTATCAAGAAACGAGATGGTCATATTACAGATTTTGTTCAGGATAAGATCACACATGCTATCTACAAAGCCATGGAATCCAACGACATGCCGGACAATCAGATGGCCCAGAAAATATCCGATATCGTCACTTTTGTGCTAGAGGATAAATTCAGCGGCTACACCATTCCGTCTGTGGAGCAGATCCAAGACATCGTGGAAATGGTTCTGATGAAGCAGGGTTATCATGAAATCGCCAAGTCCTACATCCTCTACCGTGAGAGACACAAGGATATCCGAGAAGCACGTAAAATCGGTATCAATCTTGAGCGCTTGATCAAAGATTACATCAACGACTTGGATTGGAAGATAAGGGAAAACAGCAACGAAGGCACCATGAGTTTTTCTGGCCTAAATGCCAGGATATCCGGAGAAGTGCTGGCAAATTTCGCCCTCAATCAGCTTTATTCCGAAAATATAAAACGGGCCCACATAGATGGCCAGTTTCATATCCATGACCTGTCGTATCCTATAGTAGGTTATTGTGCCGGATGGTCTCTCGAGAATCTTTTAAGAAAAGGATTTGGCCACGTGCCGAATCAAGTCCACTCCTATCCGGCCCGGCATCTGGAGACCGCCACGCTCCACATGGTCAATTTTATCGGAACCATGCAGGGGGAATTTGCGGGTGCCCAGGCATTCTCCAGTGTCGATACGCTCTTAGCCCCTTTCGTGAGAGCGGATAATCTCGACTTCGAGCACGTCAAGCAGGACATCCAGAAACTTATTTTCGGGCTGAACGTCCCCTCGAGATGGGGCTGGCAGACCCCCTTTTCCAACTTGACCTTTGATTTGACGGTTCCCGAAGATATGAAGGAGAAAAACGTCATTGTCGGAGGCGAAGAGTTAGACACCACGTACGGGCAGTACCAGGAAGAAATGAATATGATCAACAAGGCTTTCTTGGAGCTCATGATCGAGGGAGATCAGAGCGGCCGGGTTTTCACTTTTCCCATCCCAACCTACAACCTGTCCAAGGATTTTGACTGGGACTCCCCCATTTCGGATCTGCTTTTCGAGGTAACAGCCAAGTTCGGGATCCCTTATTTTCAAAACTATTTGGGGACAAACCTCGATCCGGGAGACATCAGGGCCATGTGTTGCCGCCTCAACCTCGACCAGAGGGAGCTTCTTCGGCGGCCAGGAAATATTTGGGGCCCTGGAGATTCGACGGGCTCAATCGGGGTGGTCACGATCAATATGAACAGGATCGGCTATGAGGCCCGCTCGGAAGAAGAATTTTTCAGTCAGCTCAGAAGTTTGATGGTGCTGGCCAAGGAGTCTCTTGAGACCAAAAGAGAGGTCGTCAACAACATGCTGTCCAAGGGCCTTGTGCCTTACACGTTGGTCTACCTGGGGCATTTTGACAATCATTTCTCTACTATCGGTCTGTGTGGTATGCATGAAGCATGCATGAACTTCTTGGGGAAAGGCGTCGGCACGCCGGAAGGCAAGGACTTCGCTATTAAAGTTTTGCAGTTCATGAGAAAAACCATACAGGAGTTCCAAGAGGAAACAGGGAATCTGTATAACCTCGAAGCAACGCCTGCCGAGTCCACCTCATACCGCCTGGCTCGGTTTGACAGAGAGAAATACCAGCGCATCATAACCTCGGGAACGGAGAAGCATCCCTTCATCACCAATTCAACCCAGTTGAACGTCGATGCTACCCATGATGTCTTTGAAGCCATCGAGCACCAGAAGGACCTGCAGCCCCTTTACACCGGAGGGACCATTTTCCATGCTTTCCTTCCTGAGCCTATCGACAAGGAGACGTGCAAGAAGCTGGTTAAAAAGATTGCCCAGACAAGGTTGCCTTATTTCAGCATAACACCCACTTTCAGCATTTGTCAGAACCATGGCTATCTCGGAGGAGAGGTGAATCCCTGTCCTCATTGCGGTGAGCCGACCGAAGTCTATTCCCGGATCGTGGGTTATCTCAGACCTGTTTCTACCTGGAATGACGGCAAGAAACAAGAGTTTAAAGAAAGGGCGACCTACAGCCAATTGACTTGAAACGATGAAGTATTACCTTTTTACTTACCCCAATTGTCCTCGATGCGAAAGCCTGAAAAGCTATCTGTCAGAAATGAATGTCGTAGCTGAGGAGCACAACCTTGTCATGAAAGAGAGCAAGTTGAAGGTGCGCGATTTTCTGAAAGTGCTGAAGAGGGATTCCAAGGGTGGAATCATCATGCCGACACTCATCGTTCAGAATCAAAATGACATTGCCGCGGTCTGCAACAGCCGCGAGGAGTTCGCAGATTGGTTGCAATCAAAGGCTTAGAGAAATTCGCTCCGAGAGATTTCCCGGGATTCCTCACAGCGACCGTGTTCCTCGGAGGATGCAATTTCCGGTGTCCTTACTGTCACAATTCTGAGCTTGTCTTGCGGCCGGAGTCTCTTCCCACTTTTCCTCTAGATTTTTTCCTGGGATTTTTGGAAGCGCGAAAGAATTGGCTTGAGGCCGTCTGTATCACCGGAGGAGAACCCCTCATGAGCGAGGATTTGGAAACGCTTCTTTTGCTCATCAAAGAAAGGAATCTGCTCGTCAAGATGGATACGAACGGTTCTTTTCCTGCCAGGCTGGAATCCCTCATTCAACAAAAGCTCATAGATCATGTGGCCATGGATGTGAAGGCCCCCATAGAAAAATATCCGAAAGTCACCCGGGCGGCTGTCGCCGAAGAGGATATTCTGAATAGCATCTCCCTCATCAGGGATTCGGGCCTGCCCTATGTGTTCCGTACAACGGTCGTACCCGGATTGGTGGGACTTGAGGAAATCCGGCAAATAGTCCTGATGCTTGAGGGCGCTCGAGTCTTCCAGATCCAGCAGTTTCTTCCGAATAACACTCTCGACGAAAAATTTTCGGAGCTGAAGCCTTTTGCGATCGAAGATCTGCATTTTTTTGCAGAGACGGCCAAACCTTATTTTTCTGAAGTCCGGATTGAAGGTGTGTGAATGATGGAACTCAAAGTTAAAAGAATTCATGAGGCAGCCAAACTTCCCCGATACGGCCACAAAGGCGATGCAGGCTTGGACCTTTTTTCTTCAACCAGTTGTGTATTGGCGGTAGGAGAAGTCAAAGCCGTTCCAACCGGAATTCAAATGGCGATTCCTGAGGGATATGTAGGCTTGATTTGGGATAAGAGTGGAATATCCCTGGGTGGGGTTCACCGGTTTGCCGGCGTTGTCGATTCCGGATACAGGGGAGAATTGAAGGTCGTAATGGCTAATTTGGGGGAGAAAGGTTTCCATGTTGAAGCGGGCATGAAAATTGCCCAGCTCCTCATTCAACAAGTTCAGGAAGTGACCGTGATCGATGTTGCGAAGCTCGAAGACACGTCGCGCGGCCAGAACGGGTTCGGCAGCACCGGCAAATTTTGAATGTGACTTAAACGAGCTGTGATTCGCTCTTCATTCCTGTCCCCCAGAGCCCAATAACGGAAGCGGAGATTCTTTCACCGTGAGGCATGTTTGACCGGACGAAGGATCTTGTGTATAGTAAATCATGAGTCGAAAGAAAATGATTCGGATCGTTATTGGCGCGGTCATTGGAGGAATTTTCGGATTCCTATACTTTCGTTTTGTAGGATGCAAGACCGGCGCTTGTGTCATTACGGGCAATCCCTATATATCCACTCTCTACTGGGCGGTACTGGGAGGGATTGTCGCCAACATCCTCTAGGAACTCTGCTTCGCTCTTTAACTCGCCTTTCATCTATCCTTCGGCTATAATGGATGCCTTCACCATGTCTGACCGCACTGACGAATCTTTCCTCAAGAGCCATTGTGCCGTTATTCTTGTCGAACCTGAAAATCAGGAAAACATCGGCCTCGTTGCGCGCGCTATGAAAAACACCGGGTTTTCCGAATTGCGATTCGTAGGACTAACGGCACTCGGAGAAAAATCTTTCGTCACAGCCGTTCATGCCAAGAATATTCTTGAATCGGGACTGTTCTTTTCAAATTTAGAACAAGCCCTGAAAGATTGCGAGGTGGTTTTCGCTTCCACTTCCAAAAAAAGGAAAGAGTTCTCAAGCCTCACTTTGAATGCGGCCGTTGATACAATGTTGCGGTTGCCCCGGGAAACAAAGATCGGGCTCGTGTTCGGGAATGAGCGGACCGGATTGACTTCGCGGCAGCTGCGCAATTCTAATTTTAGATTTGAAATTCCTCAGGCTACATCTCAGCCTTCGTACAATTTGGCCTCGGCTGTTCTTGTTACGTTGTTCCAAATTTATTGCAGGGAATCCCGGATTTCTCCTGAGGCCTACTCTGTGGATAAACCAATGGCGCGTGAGGATCAGGAAGATTGCATCCGGCGCATTCTTTTGATTTTGGAGGAGAAAGGTTTCGTTCATAAAACCAATAAAAAGCATGTCCAGGACAGGATTTATGACCTATTCGGAAGAATGACACTGACAGAGAAAGATAGGAGCCTACTTCTTGCCCTTTTTTCCAAAGGCGTCGGCAGTAAGAAATAGAAGCCTTACAAATGGGCCGGCGTCTTTATGAAGCCTCCAAAAAACCGCATCACTTCCCTTGCCGGAAACAAGAGGAGCCTGGATTAATAAATCAGAAGCAAGCCTTCGGATTGAGCCTTGATCAATGCATTGAAGACTCCGGACTCGACTCCTTTGACGGTACTGAAATAGACCCAATGCCTCGCACGTGAGACGCCTAAGAAGAGCATCCGTGATCTGATATCGTTGTCCATGCCTCGATAGTTTTGTTGTGTCAACTGGGGCAGAAACACACTGTCAAATGTCAATCCCTTTACAGTAAGATAGGTGGCCATCTTAGGGATCCCATTGCTGAAATCATAGGAATCATGAAGCAAGTTCTGAGCTTCCGGCTCCAAAATCTTCTCTGTAATGACATTCCTTTTTGTGAGTTCTTTGGCCAGGGTGTGAACCGACTGCGGGTCTGGGAGAACGATCGCTACTTTTTCGCCTTTGTTGAGCCGCACTTTAAGAGTCTCGGCCATGTGATCCATTTCTTGATCGAAAGATGGCGCGATATAGCATTGTGGCTGTTCACTCTTTGTGTGTGCCCCTTTAATTTGGTCTAGATAATCGTGTTTCGTCTGTGTGTTATTGAGGAAATGGGAGGCGAGTCTTAAGATGTGCGGTTCATTCCTGTGAAATTTCCAGGAAATCCTGGTTGCGTTTTTCACTCCCAACTTCTCTGAAATAAGGAATTCTGATGTGGTGTTTTCTGTGATTTTCTGCTGGAAATCCGCAAAGACGGTGAGGTGGGGAGCTGCCCGCAGGAAAATTTCGTAAGACTCGGGGGCCAAATCCTGCCCGTCATCGACGAGCACAAACTCCAGTTTTGGCATCGGTTTTTTCCTGCGTTGGAGCTCTTTTAGGACTTTCGAACGGATCTCGTGGTGATCCAACTTAAGGTTGATGTAGGTTCGCGGCAGGTCTTTTGATATGTGGCTTTCATAGAACCGCTTGCACCAAAGATCGAAAGTCGTCACTGATTCTTGCGGAAGACCGTAAAGCTCCGATCCGGAGCGGATGTAATTTTTTGCGATATCCGTAAGAACGAAAAGAAAATAACTATTTGATGAAAGCTGATACATTTTCGCCAAGTGCAGAGCTCTGTGGATGAGCATCTGTGTTTTTCCGGAACCCGCAGGCCCGGTGAAGAAAAGGTTTTCATCTGCAGGCATCTCAACAATCTTAAGCTGATCAGAAGAGAGATTTTCCCGGGGAATGATGGAGACGGGCTGGGAGAGGTTTTTTCGATGTGTGCTCATTCCGGATCAGCTATTATGATTGGGCATTTGTTACGCCTTTTTTCTCGCAGTTGAAACACCATTCTCAAGTTTTTTTTCTGTCGGATACATATGTACCTGACGGATGAAGTTATCACAAATAAAATGACAAAATCAATATCCGATTTACTGCCGCTTCTTCAAAAAAGGAGAAAAACCTGGTATAAATATTGGTTCATTTGCTGGGAGTGAGAATATGAATAGAGAAATGAAAGTCACATTTTCGAACAGTGCAAAGGTCGAAGCGCTTTATAAAGGCTTTGTCATCAAAACCGATCAACCTGTCTATCAGGGTGGAGAAGGAACGGCTCCCGCTCCATTCGACTTGTTTTTGGCCTCGATCGCTACCTGTTCCGCTTGGTATGTGCTCGCGTTTTGCCAAAAAAGGAATATCCCTCTGGAAGGGGGAAGCCTTATCCAGGAGACACAGAGAAATCCGGAGACAAAGAGGATCGATAAGATTATCATCAAAGTTCTGCTTCCGGAAGGATTTCCTGAAAAATACAAAAAAGCAGTCATCAAATCCATCGACGGGTGTGCCGTCAAGGCTCATCTCGAAAATCCTCCTGCCTTCGAGGTCAAGACATCTTGAAAGGATGACAGGGCTTTTAGTTGGAGCCTCTCCGTTCGTGTATCAGCGGGAGATTTGTGGCAGCCATAAATAGTAAAATCCGCTTTTTAAAGAGTGGAACAGGCTCTGAAAATCCTTTGTTTCGAACATCGAAGGATGAGCGAGTTGGGTGGCGTAAATGTTCGTTTTTTGCTTTGGGTAGTAAGTGTAGGTGATGATTCGGGCATCTTCGATACCGGCCAGAGACATGACTTTACTCAGGGCGGCGTCGTAATATCCGATTTCGTCGATAAGCTTTAGCGAAAGAGCCTGCTGGGCGGTGTAGATGCGGCCGTCGGCGATAGTTTTGAGCTCATCGAGAGTCAGGGCGCCTCTCCTCCCCTCAAGAACCACGTCCAGGAATTTCGTGTACAGCTCATCCACAACAGTCTGGAAAACGGCTTTTTCATCATCTGTCAGATCGCGGAAAGCACTTCCTGAATCCTTCATGCTCCCAGATTTGATGACGTTGATCTCGACCCCGATTTTAGCAAAGAGCTCCTCCAAATTGGGAAAGAGGGAAATCACACCGATACTTCCGGTAATGGTCGAGGGGTGGGCGATGATATGGTCGCTGGCCGCGGCGATGTAATAACCTCCGGAAGCAGCCACTCCCATCATGAGCGAGACGACAGGGACATCCGTATTATCCCTGAATTTTCTGATCTCGTTAAATAGGATATCGCTGGCGGTCACTTCTCCTCCTGGGGTGTCCAGGCGCAGGATAATCCCCTTAACGCGTCTGTCTTCAGATGCTTTCTGGAGTCGGGAGTAGACTCGAGACACGATGTCGCTTTCTCTTTCCAGGAGGCCCGGTTTTAGAGCCATTCCAATGATACCGGAAATATCTATGATGAGGATTTTGTCTTTGGCCTTGCTGTCGACGAGCACAACCTCTTGGATGGTATCCTTGCCCAACAAGTCAATGTGGAACGAACAGCGGCTCAGCAAAAGGATTAGGACCAAAATAAGGCAGGTATGTTTTCTCATGAATCCTCCTGCGAAGATGGTATCTCCACAAAAAATTATAGCATATTTCCGTTATTCAGGCTGGCCTGGATTAGTCACGAGTCGAGGTTGCTGCTAAGACAAGGCAGTAGCCCATGAGGCTGTAGTGAACTACGCCGAGTGGGCGACAACGAAGAATTTGTGGCAAGATCGGCTCGCTCGCAGGGTAAAACTGCCGATGATTGGATGAGATACTCTTTAAACATAAAGTATCGGCAGTTTGTATGAATGATTCAGGCCGGTTGACTTCGAGCCTTGTCGGTGCTATAAATCTCTTAAGATATTTGTAATCAATATGATTCGCGAATTTTGCCTGTACGCGGTTGTTGGGGAAAGTTGGCAACTACCTGACTTTCCAGGGGATTAATATGAAAAATATCAGAGATTTCATTCTCAAATACTTCGAAGCATCACTCATCTGTCTCATTCTTTTCGGTGTGCTTGCCATCGGCTTTCTCGTTCATTTTAAATTTTCATTTCTCAACTTCTTCTTTTTACCCGTCATCCTGGCGGGGTACTTTCTCGGGAAAAAAGAAGCTGTTTTAACAGGATTTTTGTGCGTGCTTCTAGTTATTTTCTATCTCCTTTTTTCAAAACTGTTGGCGGGTGCAGGAGTAGGGCTGACTCTGGATGAGGGGATTACGCTTGTAACGTGGTCGAGCTTTTTGATACTGATTGCCGCCATCATCGGAATGCTCTCCGAACAGAGGCAGGCACGCTTAAAAAATATGTACAGGGCTTACATCGCCGTGTTGGATATCCTGTTGAAATATTTGGAAACGGCCGATGAAGCCAAACCTAAATCCCTGCGGATATCGCATCTTTCCGGGAAAATCGCCGGTGCCGTCGGTTTGGACAGGCGGGAGATTGAAAATATCAAGTCAGCCGCCTTACTCTTCGAGGCCGGCGACTTGCGTGCCAACCTTCCTTTGTTCGAGGAGATATCGCAATTCATCGGCACAGATGTCAAGACATCGCAGCCTATTCTCGAAGACAGAGAGACCGTGCTCCTACAGACGACGGTATCTCTGTTGAGGGAAGTCGAGCCCATCCTGGAAGCTTATCAGCACCACTATGTCCAGGAAGCCATCATTCTGGATAAAGATCTCGGCAAAATTCCTATCGGGAGCAGCATAATCGCTCTGGCTGATATCTATGATCGAATCGAACGCAATGCGCCTCCATATCAGAATCGCGAGGAATTCAACTCTATCAATAATCTTCTTAAGCTTGCAGGACGGACCTTCCCTGAATCCGCTGTCAATGCCTTGCAGATAGTGATCTCATCTTGATTCCCTCCCAAATTCGACCGGGTGGCATTGATTATCGGGGGGGACGAGAATTCGAGCAGAAGATCGTACAGTCCGGGAAAATGGCTAAGTGTGTGAGCCCGTCGATTGCGTCGACAAGACCTTTGCGGGACTGATGATTCTCAATGCTCGGGGGAGGATGCGCATTTCTACCTTATCCATTATCCCCAGCAATTCTCCGTTGTACTGCACCGGGAGGTCCTGTCCACGAAGGATGATGTGTTTGGCTTTGAAGTGCTTCTGCGTTTTTTGAAAGGTGCCGAAGTAAATACTGGGAAAATACAACCAGTACTTCCATCCGCTGATTTCAAATAGTGTTATGTCGATGTAGCCGTCGTCGATCTTGGCTTCGGGTGCGACCTTCCAGTTGTATCCGAAATGGCTCGTTTTACCCAGGACGCAATCGAACACTTTCAGTTTCAGCTTTTTGTGATCGAAGTGCTGGCCTGAGTCGTCTATGCCGTCCGATATCTCTATTTCCTGTTCCTTGCTCGAGAGGTTGAGCATAATCCGAGAGGCTAAAACATGGCCGAAGAAGCCGGGGATGTCATGCTGAAGTTTTTCAACCAAGACTTGAGCCGTTGCTCCGACGCTGGCAAAGGCGGCGGCCTTCCCCTCGATGTCGATGAGATCGATCTCTCGCGTCATACCCTCGTTTATGACCTTGATCGATCGAGCGATATTCCTCGGGATCCCCAGCGATGTGATGAAGGCATTGCCGCTCCCGAAAGGCACGATTCCCAAAGAAACGTCTTTTTCCCTCTTGCTCTCCATGATTCCCTGGATGACATCGGCAATAGTCCCGTCGCCTCCTGCGGCGACGATGATGTCATTGTCCTTACACAGCCGTTTTACGGTTTCGACCGTGTAGGTTTTGTCCTCAGGATCATCGATGATCTCTCCCGGAAGATTCTTTTTCAAGTACTTTCTGAGGATAGAGCTCCTCTGCCACTTATTATTCGCTGCATAAGGATTGATAATGCAGGTGATTCTTTTTTGACTGGACAGTTTCTTTTTTCCGCTCTGTCTCGTTTTCGCCATGTGGTTTCTCTTTGGGCTCAAATCCTTTTCATATTGTGCCAGAATATCGCTAACATCGCAAATACCAGAACCTCAGCGAATGCATTTCCGTTTCCATGATGATCTCGAATCGAGTGCCGATAGTATGGTCTTTTTACAGTTCGTTTTCGTCGAAGGACTCTTCACCCTTCCCAGCGACTCAAACGGACTGTGCGCGCCATCGCTATCCTCCTGCATCGATCAAGAATCAATTCCGGGAGGATCGGTCCTTGCAGGCAAGCATATCCCGGAGACCCGTTTCCAACGAGAAATGCGGTTGGAAGCCCAAATCCCTGACTGCTTTTTTCGGGGAAAAGAGCCAGGCTCTTTGAGTCATGGACCGCCACACGCTCCGGCCGAAACGTGTCCGCATAAGCTTTATCGTTTTGAGCACATCGGCCACCCGGGCAGCGCTGCGGATGGCGCTTTCAGGGAGGGGCAGGTACAGCGAATCACCGAGAACACAATCCCGCAGTGTGGAAACGACTTCTTGCCAAGAGTAGGTCTGTCCGTCCGTCAGGTAATAGATTTCTCCGGATGCTTTCGGATTGAGGGCGGCGAGAAGCATGCCCGCGATCAGATCTTTGATGTTGATGAAGCAAGTTGTCTTCCCTCGATTTTTCAGCACCGGAACAATTCGGCTTCGGATGAGCCTTATCAGAAGCTCTGTTTCCGGTTGTCTGGGTCCGAAGACATTTGGCGGACGGATAATGGTCACGGGAATTTTATCCCAAAGAGCCTTCACGGCCGACTCTCCTCTGAGTTTTGTCCTTCCGTAATCGGAAACCGGTGCGCACGGCATTGTTTCATCCTGGATCACTCCGGCCGCCGAAGGGCCGGCGGCAGCTACGGAAGAGACATAAGTGAAACGCTTCACCATGGGCTTTACACACAGGCATGATTGGATCAGGTTCATCGTATAAACGTAATTCGCTTGCTCATAGAGGTCGAGTGTTGCTGCGCGGATACGGGCTGCCAGATGGAAGACATAATCCTGACCTTGAAGTGCATGTTCGAGATGGCTCCTGTCGTTCGATCGGCCGCGCAGGATCCTGACGGGCTTTAGATCGAGAAAATCCGTCCGGCTCTCAGGCCTTACCAGGCAAGAAACTTTCCATCCGCGAGAAATGAGATCTTCGACAAGATGACTTCCAATGAAGCCGGTGGATCCTGTTACGAGAGCGGTTTTCGTCTTCATCTCTCCTGAATCATTCATAAGAACCGCCGATACATCCATTCATAAGACTTTAATTCCAACCATCGGCAGTTCTTACCTCCGGCGAGCCGATCTTGCCGCATCGGCATCGTCGCAGCCCATTCGCGGTAGGCCCACTACAGCTTCATGGGCTGCTTCCTTGCCGCTGCAACAACCTCGACTCGTGAATGATCCAGGCTCCTGAATCATTCATAAGAACCGCCGATACATCCATTCATAAGACTTTAATTCCAATCACCAAAGCTGATGAGTCCTTTAAGATAAACGAATAGAGCGATCAAATCAATTCCCATCAAATTTATTCTGCAATCCGATTCTGTGTTAGAGCATTTAAGACTGGGAAGGAGGATAACGCATCGACCGTAGCAGGGGAAAGCTATTGCGGGTCATGCTCCGTTTATGCAGGTTGGGAAAGCGGAAGGATTTTTGACGATAACGTACCGTAACGAGCTCTCGCGCTTGCCATTTGGTTCGAGATCATCACGAAAATGGAAATGTATCTTGCTTTTACTCGAAGGGATTCGATAAAATCGTACCGCCTCTCTTCCATCTGAAGAATAAAAGACGGGCAAGTATGGACATGCATCAAACCATCTGCGAAAGAAAGGGCAGGAAATTTTTATTCAAAGTTGAGACCTCTCAGAAATTATCGGATTTTGCCAAATATGAGACTATAAGGAACGAGATCTGGGGTGCCCCTCGCGATCATCTCGCAGGCCCCAGAAACTTGGGCGTCGAGAATTTTTTTCATGAAGGGAGCAATCTCCTCACTTCAGTTTATGTAGAGAATGCCGATGGTAATTTTCAGGAGGATGAATTCAGCCTCGTAGGTTTTTCCTATGGCTATATAGGGGCAAGGGATAAAAAAATAGCCTTCCGAAAACAGGAGAACATCGTCTTCTACTCTCAATATATTGGAGTTAAAGCCGAATACCAGAACTATGGGCTCGGCATTCTGCTCAAGGAGTTCCAGAAGAGAATCGTCTTGGATGTTTACGGGTTATCCGTCATTACCTGCACCTGCGACCCCCTCGTGAGTGTGAATGCTTACAGGAATGTCCGCCACTTTCGTATGAATGTGGAAGAGTACCGTACGGCTTGTTACGGAACCTATGAAGGGAAATTGAACAGAGCTGACGTTCCATCGGACAGATTGTTTCTCACGTGGAATTTGAAGGAGGAAGCCCGACTGCCTGAGTACGACTTGAAGAAGTTGGTCGGATCCGGTCATGCACTGGTGCTGTCCGATGTCTCGGAAGTAATGGGGGTGAGCGGGACTTTGAGTCTTGAGATCGTAAAACGCATTCAAGTTCACTTGCATCACGATCTGCTATTGGTTGAGGTTCCTTTTGATTTTTACACGATGCTCCAGGAGACGGCGGTTCCGGATGAAGAAGTCAGACGGATTCCTCTTGACTGGAGGATGGTTACACGACAGGTCTTTCTGGATCTCTTCAGGCGGGACTACAAGGTTTTAGATTTCGCCATGCTTAAAGAAGGAGATCGAAGGAGAGGCTTTTACGTCTTTTCTGCCGCCGGCAGTGAGAAAGTAAAGACTTTTCAATAGAGAGCGGCAGCGGTTTTTATGAATATGTGTGGAGGTTTGATATGAAAGTAAAAATGTTTTTCATGGCATTCAGCCTTGTCGCGCTTTCTTGGGCTGGCAGCCCGACTCAGGAAAAACCCAAGGCCTTAGTCCTGCAAGAAATGACATGGACGGATGTTGCCGATTACCTGAAAAACAGCGATATGGTTATCATACCGCTTGGCAGCACGGAGCAGCATGGCCCTCATTTACCGTTGGGAACGGATTTTTATGAAGCGTCAGGTATCGCGAAAATGATATCCGCGCGGACAGGGACTCTTGTCGCTCCTGTGCTGCTATCCGGATACAGTGTCTATCATTCCGGTTTTCCGGGAACTCTGAGTCTCAAACCGGAGACTATGGAGATGGTTCTGTTCGAGACAGCGGAATTGTTGATCAAATACGGATTTCGAAAGATTATGTTCTTCAACTATCATGGGGGAAACATGATTGTCGAAAGCAAGGTCATACATCAGATAAACCACATGACGGAAGCTGTTGCCGTAGCTATCGGAATCGGGGCTTCTTTCCAAAAAGATGAACCGCTCCCGGGAGTTATGTATGATAGTCATGCCGGCATCGGTGAGACATCTTTGATGCTCTACCTGGAACCGGAGCTCGTAAAGCTGGAAAGAGCGGAGAAACCCAAAATCTTTTTTACTCCCAGGATGCAAGAACTCCTTGATCTCAGTCGCGAACGTCCGGAGTTGAGGGAGGTTCTTGGAGCTCTGCAGTTTGTACCAGAGGAGACCCATAAGGGGGGAGCCAGTCATGAGATCTCCAGCAACGGCATCTATTCGACGGCTGATCCAAAAGAATCGAAGCCGGAATTGGGTGAGAAACAGGCCATCCGTATGGTGGAAAGAGCGGTAAAGTTTATCGAAGCCTGGAAGAAGGCCAAGCTCTAAGGCATTCATACAAATGAGTGCTTGATAAAGAGAAAGCAAATGAATCTAAAGGGGTGATTCCGCACAGTTCAGATTTTTAGCGCCATTCCGGCCTCTCTTTCGAGCTCGTCACAGTCCGTTTTTGCCGAAGACCCCCTCACCAACCACCATGCGGCTCAAACGGACCACGCCTCGCTCTCCATCACTTGTCTGGCCGCTGCGGAACTCCGCGCGTTCCTCACTCTTTACGGCCCATATTCCTCAGACGACGTTCACATTGTCGGATGCATACACCCTGCTCACAAGAGTCCGCGCCGCCCGGCTTCGCCGGGTTCCCTCAAAGAACAACTCGGGAATGCCAAATCTTCCACTTCGCTTCATCCATCCATCACATTCATCAGATTCATTTGTTGCGCTGTTGTAAAATATCTTCTATACTTTAAAGTTCTCTGAATTACGGGCAAAATCCTGATTGGTTGTTGTCCCGGTTGCTATAAATATTGTATTTTTTGAATGAAATCAAGGAGGAATTATCTATGGAAAAAATAAGCAAAGACATTGAGGAAGCCATCGTCGAAGCCATCAAACTGGAAATCAACGGCCGGAAGTTCTTTAACCATGCCGCCGATATCACTGAGCACGAAAAGGGGAAAAAAATGTTCCGCTTTCTCGCAGAGGAAGAAGTCAAACACTTGGATACGTTCGGAGGCATGTTCAACCAAATTCTCGGTGGCAGCGATTGGAAACAGTACATTCGGGACGGAGTTCAGGATGAAGAGGCTCCGCTTGTTACAAAACTGAAAGAAAACATGAAGCGAGAAGAAGGAAAAGGAGAGGTCGAGGCGCTGCGCATCGGAATGGAACTTGAAGAAGCGGCCATTCGATTTTTTACAGAGGCAGCCGCGGCGACAGAAGATCCGGTTGCGAAAAAAATATTCCGCGAAATCAGTGAGGAGGAAAAATTTCATTTCGATTTGCTGCAAGCCCAGTATGATTCGGTCACTCATTCCGGTTTCTGGTTGGGAAGCGCAGAATTCCAGATGGATGGGAAGTGGTGAACAAGCCGATGAAATTTCGATCCTTATCTCTTGCTGGGGGAGTACTGGCTGCAGCCTGCTTGTGCATGTTGTCCTGTACTGACCGGAATAAGGAAGGAGACCTGCCGCTCAAGTCACAGGAAATACATGCCAGAGTTTTGACCGTTGATACGCATGCCGATACACCCCTCCGAATGCTGCAAGACGACTGGAATATCGGCGAGCGTCACGACTCTACAGATAAAGCCCGTGATTCCAAGATCGATCTGCCGAGGATGGCCGAAGGCGGCCTGGATGCGGAGTTCTTCGCTGTTTATGTGGGACAAGGCCTCCTCAAGCCGGAATTTTATATCAAGGCAAAAGAGCGGGCGCTTCTTCTGTTGGATGCGATCCATGAAATGTGCGAGAAATACCCCGGTCTTGTGGAACTGGCCACGTCACCGTCGGATGCCTACAGAATAGAACAAGAAGGGAAATGCGCGGCCTTTATCGGTCTCGAAAATGGCTATCCGATAGGGAGGGACCTTTCTTTACTGAAGGAATATTACGACCAGGGGGTCCGATATGTCACACTTTGTCATTCCGCCGATAATGATATCTGTGATTCCTCGACGGATATGAGAAACCCCGACGACAACGGCTTGAGTGAATTCGGAAAAGAGGTTGTGGCCCAATGCAATCGCCTGGGCATCATGATCGATGTCTCCCATGCCTCGGAAAAATCCTTCTTCGATATACTCGAACATTCCAAGGCTCCGGTTATTGCCTCCCATTCCAATGTCAGGTCGATCTGTGACCATCCCCGGAATCTCTCTGACGCCCAGCTCAAAGCGCTGGCAGAGAAAGGCGGCGTCATTCAACTCTCCTTGGTATCGGATTTCATAAGAGAATCTCGTCCCAATCCGGAAAGGGATGAGGCCTTTGCCGCTCTCCGCAAGAAGTACGGCGATTGGAGAGAAATAAAAAACGCGAAATTGAAGGCTGAGGCAAGGCAGGAGATGATGGAAATCTATGAGAGATTTCCAGGAGAAAAAGCAAGCCTTGAGGAGTTGCTGGAACATATCGATTATGTCGCAAAACTTATCGGGGTAGACTATGTTGGAATCGGATCGGATTTTGATGGAGGCGGAAGTATCGAAGGCTGCAACGATGTCAGCGAGATGCCCAACATCACTTTTGAGCTTTTGAAACGGGGCTATACCGAAGACGAGATCCGGAAGATCTGGGGAGAAAACCTTATGCGTGTCTTTACAAAGGTCATTCAAATCGCAGGGAAATCTTGATCTTCCTCCATCACCGGACCTGAACCGTTTGCATCAGCTTTCGCAAAAAGCGCTGTTCGTCCCTTATAAAGATTCCGCTCGTGCCGCAGCCTGGAGGGTGCTCGCGCCAAAGGAATCGGCTTTTCTTAACAGGAAAAGTTGTAAAGGCTAAAAAACGTAAATTAAATTTACATTTAGGACTCCGTCTGAATTTAAAACATACTATAAATTGATGATTATAATTAAGTTACAGACTCGATTCGAGCTGGCATAAAACTTGCTTTTAATTTGCCTTAACTTTAGAGATTTTTTATCATTAGAGGATAGATCAATGGCAAATAAGTTAGGCAGGAAGGGGACGGCCCTTGTTTTCTTCCTGCTGCTCCTATCGAACACCAATCCGAGTTTCGCTGCCAAGCGGGAGCATAATAAACCGAAACAGGGGGGAGTTTTCAGATTCATAGCATTGTCGGATGTGACCAGAATTGAGCTCGATCCTGCCAATCCCTATTCCTTCATCTTCCTTTCCGAGCAGATGTATGATGGTCTTGTCAGGCTGGACAAAAATCTGCGCATCGAACCGTCATTGGCTGAGTTTTGGGAGATTTCCTCGGACGGAACCGTTTATACGTTTTATCTGCGCAAAGGTGTTCGCTTTCATGACGGGAGTGAATTCACCGCGCAGGATGTCAAGTTTTCTTTGGAAAGACTTCTCGATAGAAATGTGAATTCTCCCCATTATCAATATTTTGTAGCCCGAGTGGAAGGAGCCCGGGATTATCATGAAGGAAGAGCCCGTGATGTCAGAGGATTTAAAGTGTTGGATGATGCGACTTTTCAGATTCAGTGGACAAAGCCTTTCGTTCCCGCCCTCTATCTGATGAGCATGCATTTCTGTAAAATTCTCCCCCGAAAAAAAGTGATAGAAGACGGAGAAAATTTTTGGCTTCGACCATCCGGAACAGGACCTTTTGTCTTCGATTATTGGATGAGAACCCCCCGGCTCGAGATTTCCGGTGTCCGTCTCAAAAGGAATGACGCCTATTTTGATGGGCGGCCCTATCTGGACGGCCTCGAATTCGGCACACATTTTTTCACTCCCGATGATTTCTTCGAAGGGAAAGTCGATTCCATCCCCGTACTTACCAGCAGGCTCCTGCGGTCCAATTATCAGATTTTTCAGGACGGAGCCTTGACCCATTTTTTTCTGGGGATGAGTTGTCACATTTACCCGCTCGACCGTCCCTCTATCCGGCAAGCCCTTGCCCGCGGACTCGATAAAGCCGCCATCACAGAAGCGGCAGCGGATATCAGGTATTTGCGTAAAGTAACCGATAATTATATCCCCTCGCGCCTCTACGGTTTTTATCCACAGCGTGAGCAATACCCTTTCGACCTGAAAGCAGCAAGAGAGATACTCAGGCAGGAGGGATTCTCCCAGGAAAGCCGGTTTCCTTCGCTCACGGTTTGCTTCGAACTTCCCAGAACTCCGTTGAAGAACAAAATCTTCAGAGAAATCCGTGACCAGCTCAGCGCCATGGACATATCGTCACGACAGAACTACTATGAATCTCCTGAAGAATTGATGAGAGTCGGAGGGCCCTATTTGGTGTTTTTTAGCAGGGCTCTGAGCATTCCCGATCCTGAGGATATGATCCGGCCTCTTTTTTATTCTGACTCCATTTTGAATGGTATCGGCTATCGAAATCCTGAATTAGACGGTTTGATTCAGGATGCCGAAGGTGAGCGGAGTCTTAAAAAGCGGGTCCATATCTTTCAGAACATCGAAAAGATACTGCGTGAGGATGTTCCGGCTATTCCCCTCTTTTCTCATCAAAATAGAATGGCTGTGCAGCCCTATGTTCGGGGTGTCGTTGTGCCCGCATTGGGCGTCTATTATATCGATGCTACCAAAATCTGGCTGGACAGGTGATGGAATGAAAATTGCTTTATCATTGAGAAGTCGATTCATTCTGGCTGTCTCGGTGCTGCTCCTCATACTTTTCAGTCTGATCATGTTTGTTATCGAGCAGAGGGAAGTTCGGGCCATATACGACGAGCAGAAGAGCAGAGGTTTTATAGTAGCCCAATATCTTATCCAGCTGAGCTTGGATGAATTTATCAATTATGATCCTTACGGAATCGAAGAGAATATCAAGAATCAGATCGATGATAATCTCATATACATTGTGTTTTACGACAGTGCAAACAGACCTTATGCGGCCAACGAATTTATTAAAAATCACAAAAGCAGCTATGATTACAGTCATTTTCAAAATAAAGAGCTTCAAGGCGAATTTTTTTCCGAGCAAAAAAGAGTAAAGGATCCGGATCATGATATTGATTACCGGATCCTGGAAATCGAAGCCCCCATTTTCGTCGAGGGCTCGCCGCGACGGTGGGGCTCCGTAAAAATAGGGCTTTCCATGGAGGAAGCCAATCGAGAAATTCAAGATACGCGTATGCGCTTGATATTGATAGGCGGGATGGCTCTGATCGTCGGAATCGTCGGCTCCCTCTTTCTGGCAAGAAGCATCACAACGCCGCTGAAAAAGCTGCTGGACGGGACGATCAGGATTTCCAAGGGCGATTTCGCCCATAAGATCGATATCTCCACACGCGATGAAATCGGCAATCTCGCTGACAGCTTTAATGATATGAGCCGGCAGCTTCTCTTGACCAAGGAGAGGATGGATACGGCAAACAAAAAACTCCTCCATGCGGAAAAACTCGCTTCCATTGGAAGGATATCCGCCAGCATCGCCCATGAGATCCGAAATCCCCTGACATCGGTCAAACTCAATATCCAAAAGATTTCCCAGAGTAACTGCTGGGGGGAAATCGAAAAGGGACATCTGGAGATCACTCAAGAGGGAATCGGACATATAGAAACGTTTATCAAGGAATTGTTGAACTTTACCCGGGTTCCTGAGTTGAACCGCAACCACTTCCCAATCGATCAGATCATCGACGGCACCATCAAGATGATTTCGGATTCCATGGAATTGAAACAAATCCACTTAAAGATAGACATTCAGGAGGGTTTGCCGACTTTGTTTGTGGATGGAGACAGGATGCGGCAGGTATTCCTGAACATCCTCCGCAACGCTTCCGAAGCGGTCAATGAAGGTGGGGAGATATCCCTTTCCGCAAAGCTGGTTGAAGACGGCAGTGAAAAAAAATTGCGAATGGAGATATCGGATAACGGCCCCGGCATTCCAGAAAAGGAATGGGAGAATATCTTCGAGCCTTTCTACAGCATGAAGTCATCGGGTTTCGGCCTGGGTTTGGCGAATGCAAAGAAGATAGTTGAGCAGCACAACGGCTCCATCCGGGTTATTAAAAAAGAGGGCGCGGGAGCCTGTTTCGAAATAATCATTCCATACAAGGGGGAGAAATGAGCACGATCCTGATTATCGATGACGATCCTTTGATCCGGAAGACGCTCTCTTCCCATCTAACAAAGGACAAGTTTGATGTGATCTTAGCTGAGGATGCGCAGGATGGGATCGAGAAGTACATGCTCAGAACACCCGATCTTGTGATCCTCGATATCCGTCTTCCTGACATGGACGGCCTGGAAGCCTTGCGTTTGATCAAGGATCGGGACAAGAATGCGTGTATTGTTATCATGACGGCCTACGATGACATGAAAACAACGGTGGATGCCATCAAATTGGGGGCATTCGAATATCTGGTCAAACCGCTGGATTTCGTGGAGCTGGACATTACGATCGATAAAGTTTTTCAGGTCAGAGCTTTGGAGGATAAGCTGAGCTACCTGGTCGAAGAGAAACAGAAAGAGTACACCATCGATAACATTATCGGGCGGTCGCCCCAAATGCGCGAGATTTTCAAGCTGATTGGGTCTGTCGCCCCGACCCGGACGAATGTCTTGATTCAGGGAGAGAGTGGAACGGGCAAAGAATTGGTGGCCAAAGCCATCCACTACAACAGTCCTTTCAGCAGGGAGCCTTTTATCGTGATCAACTGTTCCGCCATTTCCGACACCTTGTTGGAGAGCGAGCTCTTCGGACATGTGAAAGGGGCTTTCACCGATGCCGTATGCGAGACCAAAGGAAAATTCGAGATTGCCGGCAAGGGGACTCTCTTCTTAGATGAAATAGGAGATATTTCCCCGAATTTGCAGTCGAAGCTTCTCCGGGTCATTGAAACCAGGGATTTTATGAAGGTGGGAGGAGAGAAAGTTCTGAAAACAGAAGCACGCATAATTGCCGCTACAAACCAGAATTTGCGATCCCTGATAGAAAAAGGAACGTTTAGGGAAGACCTGTACTACCGGTTAAAAGTTGTTGAGATCAACCTCCCCTCGCTCAGAGAGCGTCGGGAAGACATCCCTGAACTGGTGGCTTATCTGCTGGAAAAGATCAATAATCAGCTCCGGAAAAATGTTAGGAAGGCATCCTCCGATGTAATAAAGCGCCTGATGGAGAATGTCTGGAGAGGAAATGTCCGTGAGCTTGAAAATGCCTTGACGCGCGCTGTTATCCTGGCAAAAGGAGACGTCATTCTCGAGGAAAACCTTCCGCTCGAACCCACGGAGAAAAAGGCCCTGCCGAGAGAGCTTGTCTCCATGAAAGACGTGGAGAGGAATTATATCCAGCATGTGTTGAGCGAGATGAAGGGGAACAAGACCAAGACCTGCCGCGTGCTCGAAATAAGCAGGCCCACTCTAGACAAGAAAATCAGAGAATACAACCTCCAACTTTGAAATCCCTTGTGTCTGCCGGGCACAACCTTATATGTTCGATGTAAATGCTTTTTACCTCCCTGTAAAATTTCTAATCAGAAGAAACGCTTTTTTCAGATTCTTTCTTGTCTTTTTTCCAGAGTAAACCCAGTTCACTGTTAAAGTGGCACGAATTGTGCACTAGAAATGCAAGGAGGCCAGTCAATCCAGACAGGATGATACCAATGACAGAAAAGAAAATCGTGATTGTAGACGATGACGACTGTATACGAAAAACATTCTTCATGATCCTTCATGGGAATTACCGGGTCTATCTGGCCAAAGATCCGAGGGAGGCGTTGAATAAGTTCATAAAGGCCGATATCGACCTCATTATAGCCGATCTGAAGTTGCCGTACCTTAATGGAGTGGAAATGATTTCACAGTTTCGTGATGCAGGATATAAAGGTGACGTTATTTTAATATCCGCCTTTCCTGATTTGGTCAGTGCGGATGAATTGAAGCGGCTTTCCATCGCTCGCTTTTTCGTCAAACCTCTCGATTTGAATGCTCTGGACCGGTCTATTGAGCATCTTTTGAATGAAAAAAGTCCTGGCCTACAAGATTTGAAAGAGAGGACGTTATGCCGGGTGGAATGAGACCCTGCGACGGGGAGTTGAGTCAGAGTGGGCTGACATACATCCATCCTGCCTGGTATTCGTTTATCAAATTCTGCGAAACGCTGCGATTTGGCGAAATCGATAAGTTGAAAATTCAAGACGGGCTGCCGATGTTGGCCGAAGAAGTGAAAAGAAAGATAAAATTTTCAGGATAAAAGGAGGAGGGCAATGGCGACTGAAAATCTTGATATGGAGCAGAATACATCTCCGTTTCAAAGCCCCGTCGATCTCGATTCTTTTGCCTCCCAACAGCAAGAGAAAATCCGGCCTGAATACCTCGAGGAATGGAAAGAGCGAAGTTTTAGAAGAGAAGTTTTTGATCTTTTTATCGAATACTTTTGTTTGCGCCAGAGAGTTCCGTTCAAAAAACTGATTGGATCCGTCGAAAAAGGCATTCTCATCCGGACGCTTTCTCAGTTTAACGGATGTCAAAAAAGCGCAGCGAAATTTTTGGGCATCAAATACACAACGCTGAACGAGAAGATCAAGAGGTACAACATCCGTTTCGATAAACGACCGATTTGATCCGTCGTTTTCTATCACAAAAAGACTGCGCCTCCTTACTTTCATAACCCCGCATCCCATGTGATCCACATTTGTAAAAAAACTTTTCAGTGTTCGCTTCTTTTTATGGAATTATTTTACAGAAAGTTGGATGATTTCGCAGTTTGATTTGCGGGTGATCTTTTTTAACTTAATTATTATCTGTTAATTATGATGTAATCCCATTTTGGTATGTTTTTTGCTGTTCCAAAAAAATGAACACAAAGAAGGAGAGGACTGCAAAAAGCACTGAGATGAGCCCACCTTACCGGCCTCAAGGATGCAGACAAAGGTATCGCCGGACATTCGAAGATTTCCGGATTGGATGAGCTTTGGAGCTTAGACTGTTGGTTAAATTATAAGAGAGGAGAGAGACGATGACAAAAAAATGGATCCGTTTATGGTTTCTGTTCACTCTCCTCTGCAGTGTATTTCCGCTTTTATCCGGGCAGCAACGGTTGGACGGTTCCCTTGCGGGAAAGGTGGTCGATGCTGAAGACAATCCGCTTCCAGGCGTGACTGTCAACCTTTACGGTTCCGCGCTACCTGGACAAAAAAAATTCATCACGTCGGAATCGGGCATGTTTAGGTTTCCTCAGTTGCCGCCCGGTCACGATTACGCCCTTACTTTAGAAATATACGGCTTCAAGACTATAACCAGACAAGGGCTTCAGGTCAACGTCGGGAAGACGACTTCCGTCTCTATAGTCATGGAGATGGGCAAGCTTGAGGAAGAGGTCACTGTTGTCGGGTATTCTCCCGTCGTCGATACAAAATCTTCGAAGACGGCCGTGCATTTTTTAAGGAGCTTCATTGACAACATTCCCATGGCGCGCGACCTTTATGATGTTCTCAATTCGATGCCCGGAGCGGTTTCGGAAGAGGTCAATTATCGACGAACTTCGTTCATTTCCGGCGGGACGGTGCGGGGAAACCAGTATTCTATCGATGGCGTCTCCATCAATGACCCTGCCGTCATGTATCCCATGACCAACATCAACGTCGATGTCTATGAAGAAGTCGAATTTGTCCTCTTCGGGCATACGGCCGATGT